>CANNNN010000317.1 GCA_947506075.1 Methylococcaceae bacterium | reverse complement strand
GGGAAGCTCGGCCCATCTGGTAAGCAGAGTGTCCCTATTAAGGACGTATGGGCTTACCCCTTGGAGAGAAAATTCAAACACGAGCTAGCTGGGTGATTTTAGTTGGCAGGTTAACCGAATATTTACCTATAGGGTGTCAGTCAAACGGCGAATGGAAATCCAATGCAGGATATTGTTTATCTTGTGTCGCCTACTTTTGGCTTTCGTGCTTTTCGTGTCTTTCGTAGACAATTAATTATTCTAATCATGCAGAGCGCAAATTTGCAGCGGCATCACGCCTTTTTTCACCCTGGAAAAGTCAATGCGTGGACTAATGATGGTTTTTGCGATGAATCCCTTGGAAGCTTTGCCTCTAGCAAAAAGGCAGCAAGTCAGTAGCCTATTGTATCAACACACTTTATAATGCAAGCCTGACTGCATTGGGAGGTGGATATTATCCACAACTACAATGGCTCTCGGCTTAATCACCCTCAACATAACAGATTGAAACAGGAATCCTTCATGTCACAGAAAATTTTAGATGTAGTAAAACCCGGCGTTGTAACGGGTGATGATGTGCAAAAAATCTTTGCGATTTGCAAAGCTAACAGCTTCGCATTGCCGGCAGTCAATGTCATTAACACGGATTCGATTAATGCAGCACTCGAAGCCGCCGCCAAAGTAAAATCTGCCATCGTTATTCAGTTTTCCAATGGCGGTGCAGCGTTTGTTGCCGGTAAAGGCCTTAAAGCAGAAGGCCAGCAAGCGGCTATCCTGGGAGCTATTTCCGGCGCTCAACACGTACATGCAATGGCCGAAGCTTATGGTGTACCGGTTATTTTACACACCGATCACGCAGCTAAAAAACTGCTGCCCTGGATAGACGGCTTGTTAGATGCAGGCGAAAAACATTTTGCTGCGACCGGCAAACCCTTATTTAGCTCACACATGCTGGATTTGTCTGAAGAAAGCCTACAAGAAAACATCGAAATCTGCGGTCAATATCTGGCGCGCATGTCTAAAATGGGCATGACGCTGGAAATCGAATTAGGCTGTACTGGCGGTGAAGAAGACGGCGTTGACAACAGCGACATGGATCATTCCTTGCTGTATACCCAGCCTGAAGATGTGGCTTATGCTTATGAAGAGTTAAGCAAGATCAGTCCACGCTTTACTATTGCGGCTTCTTTCGGTAACGTTCACGGCGTTTATAAGCCCGGCAACGTCAAACTGACGCCTAGCATTCTGGCTAACTCGCAAAAATATGTTTCTGAAAAATTCGGTGTGCCGACCAATACCCTGGATTTCGTATTCCATGGCGGTTCAGGTTCTACTGCTGAAGAAATCAAGCAATCGATCAGTTACGGCGTGATTAAGATGAACATCGATACCGATACCCAATGGGCGACCTGGGAAGGCATCATGAACTACTACAAACAAAACGAAGGTTATTTGCAAGGTCAAATCGGCAACCCGGACGGTGACGACAAACCCAACAAAAAATACTACGATCCGCGCGTTTGGCAACGTGCCGGCGAAGTCGGTATGGCCGTTCGTTTGGAGCAAGCGTTTCAGGAATTAAACGCAGTCAATACCCTTTAAGCTGATTAGCTGAATGAGGCCGGTGCATTGCATCGGCCTTTTTTTTGTCCGGTCGTGGGCTAATTAAAGGCCTCTAATTCACCACGAAGACACGAAGAACAGGTTTTATTGCTTCGTGTCTTCGTGGTTTATTATCAATGCCCCAAGGCAACGCAGCATAAAAATAGAACAACACATGACGAATAACCCCCTCGCATAGTACACTATATCAACCTCCTATTACGGTTAGCACGATGACAGTAACAAACAATGTACACCCGCATGAAATCCATAAATTCGGTTCGATGGCTGAACGCTGGTGGGATGCCCAAGGCGAATTTAAAACCCTGCACGATATTAATCCGCTACGCCTCCAGTTTATCGAGCGTTATGCGGCTATTGCAGGAGCCCGTGTCGTCGATGTCGGCTGCGGCGGCGGCATTTTAACCGAAGGTCTGGCCAAGCACGGCGCAGATGCTTTGGGTATTGACCTGAGTGAAGACCTGATTGATATTGCCGATCTGCACGGACTTGAATCCGGCGTCAGCGCGCATTATCAACTTATCAGCGCCGAAGATTTGGCCGAACAGCAACCGGAAAGCTTTGATCATGTGACCTGTATGGAAATGCTTGAGCATGTGCCGGACCCCGGTTCTATCATTTCCGCTTGCGCCAGAATGGTAAAACCCGGCGGCATGGTGTTTTTCTCGACGCTTAACCGCAAACCCAAAGCTTATTTGCTGGCTATCTTTGCTGCGGAATATGTGCTGCAAATGCTGCCCAAAGGCACGCATGATTTTAAAACCTTTATTAAACCCTCGGAGCTTTGTCAGTCGGCGCGCGCTGCAGGCCTTGAATTACAGGGCATGGTCGGCATCGAATACAACCCGTTCAGTAAGCGCTTCAGTCTCGGCAAGGACATAGATGTCAATTACATCGCTGCCTTCAAGCGCCCTCTGTAAAACATGACGGCTGATTTTAAGTTATCCTGCGTGTTATTCGATCTTGACGGCACGCTGGTCGATACCGCGCCGGATTTGATTTCATGCCTGAACAGAGCCTTAAGCCTCCACGGCTTGGCCGTCTCTATGCCTGAAATCGTGAAACCGTTTATTTCATTCGGCGCTCTGGCGATGATCAACGCCAGCCAGCCCTCGGCCAATGACAGCTTGAAAGCAGACATTCTTGAAACCATGCTCAATCATTATCAGAACAATATTGCCGAGCACACGGTTTTTTTCAACGGCATCAGCGATACGCTGGCGGCGATTGAAGCGCAAGGACTCAAATGGGGCGTGGTCACCAATAAACGCGAGCGCTTTACTAATCCGCTGATGGATGCGTTAAAGCTGACCGACCGCGCCGCCTGCATCGTCAGCGGCGACACAACGGCCAATCCCAAGCCCCATCCGGAACCGATGTTATTAGCCTGCAAACAGGCAAACGTTAATCCGCAAGAAT
>CANNNN010000316.1 GCA_947506075.1 Methylococcaceae bacterium | reverse complement strand
TTTCCTGCGTTAATATTGCCTTCTGCATGTAAAATACCTGCAGCACTGGCTAATGCCAGAGAAATTGAAAGTACCTGCAATTTTTTTTTCATCAAGTTCCCCTTCGGAATGGTTAATCAATTATTGTTGGAACTACCGGCAGGTAGCGCCAACAAGGGCTGCGGTGCATACACAATTTTACTCTAAATAGTAATTCTAAGCGAGACAACGATGAATCCAGTTTACACCCAGGCAAAGTTTATTAACAGTTCCCCGCATCTACGCAATACGCCGCCGGATCAGGGCCGGGAAGTCGCTTTTGCCGGACGTTCAAATGCGGGAAAATCCAGCGCCATTAACACCTTAACCCGGCAGCACGGCTTGGCCAGAATCAGTAAGACGCCGGGCAGGACCCAGATGCTGAATTTTTTTGAGATTAATGAACTGCAACGCTTTGTTGATTTACCAGGCTATGGCTATGCCAAAGTGCCGTTAGCGGTCAAGAAACAGTGGCATGAATTGATGGAAACCTATTTAACCAGTCGCAAATCCTTATGCGGGATTATTCTGGTCATGGATGTGCGTCATCCGCTGACCGAATTTGACTGGCAGATGATAGAGTGGAGCGAACATACCGGGTTGCCGCTGCACGTATTATTAACCAAAGCGGATAAGTTAAATTACGGGGCGGCTAAAAACACCTTGTTGCAAGTGCAAAATGAGCTAAAGGATGCCAATTTCCCGTTGACCATACAGTTGTTTTCGGCCTTGAAAAAAACCGGTATTGACGAGGTGCATAAGGCACTGGATCAGCTGTTTAAACTTCCCGTCGATTCCGCTTCCTTTGACAACGCTCCCTTCGACTCCGCTCAGGGAACGGACATCTCCACCCTCTAAACGCTCAATTCCTAGGCGTAGCCAATTAAAAAGACTCGCCCTGAACAGTCGTCGAGTAAAAGCTTCACCCTGAGCGGTCTCGAGTAAAAGGTTCACTCTGAGCGGAGTCGAGTAAAAGGGCCAGTCCTGAGCGGAGTCGAAGGGATCAAAGAAAATTTTCAATACCTTCCTGAGCGAGCAATAATTCGCAGCAGATATCCGGATTGTTTTGTAACAGGTTTTGATAAATCACTTCGAGGCTTGCATCGCTGCGGGTGGGTTCATGGTGAGTGAGAAACAGTTTTTTTGCGTTGGCGGCGGTAGCCAGTCTTATGCCTGAATCGTAACTACCGTGCCCCCAGCCTTGTTTGGAGGCGTATTCCTCGTTGGTATATGATGAATCAACAATCAGCGCATCGACATCTTTCATCGCGAGCACGACTTCGTCCCATTTTGCATCGACAAAGGACTGGAACTCGGCATATTCATCGTCTTCCGGGTCATAGATATTCAACTGTGGTTCGTAATCGCCGGTAAAAAAAAGTGATTGCCCATCGCAATCGATACGATAGCCGAAATTTAAGACAGGATGGCTGAGAACTATCGGTGTGATAGTGGCGCTGCCTACCTGGATCGGTATATTCGGTTTAATGGTGACGTAGTCCATCCTGGCATTTAACTGCGCTTCGCGTATCGGAAAGAAGCTGTATTGCAATTGTACGGAAAGAGCCCTGTTGATGGTTTCATTGGTGACCGGGTCGAGTCCGCCGTAGATCGTAATCTGATTGTTTGGGATAAAAATCGGAATGAAAAACGGCAGACCCTGGATATGATCCCAATGGGTATGGGTAATGAAGATATGCGCATTGATCGGCATTTCTTTCAGAAGATTTTGGGCTAGCGCATGAATGCCGGTGCCGGCGTCGAGAATGATCAAATCATTGGCATTGGTTCTGATTTCTATGCAGGTGGTATTGCCGCCGTATTTGACAGTATGGGGTCCCGGTGTGGGGATGGAGCCTCTGACACCCCAGAATTTAAATTTCATTGTTACCCCGTTACATTTTAATAAAAGACTGCGCTTCTGTTTTGACCGATTCTAAGTCCCCTAGGGCCTCACACAATTCCGTGAGATTCAAGCCAAAACGGGCGACAATAGCGGCAGGAAAGTCCTCTATCAACGGATTTCCGCTGTCACCGAACTGCAGCTTTTTACTGATTTGATTAGCGGTAAAAACGCATTCCCTTAAGATATTCTGACTAGGTTCAAGATTATGATGCTCAGCAATAGCGTCAATTAACAGTTCCGATAGTTCCCATCTTTCGGCCAGCATTTTTCCTGCCTGCGCATGACTAAGGCCGATAAATTCGAGCTCTGTTTGATACAGAGGCAGTTGCTGATTCTGGCTTTTTTCCAGCGCGAATTTAAATTCAGTAGGCATAAATTCAGCGAACACGACTTTTCCAAAGTCATGCAGTAACCCGGCTACAAAACAATCGCTGCATTGAGTCGAAGACAGGCCTAGGCGTTCGGCCAACATTTTGCTGAGCGCAGCGGTGGTTAATGAATGCAGCAGGAAATCGGCGGTATTGAAATTGGCCTTGTTGTTGGCATTCAGCATGCCCATTGCGGCGACGCCTAAGGCTATATTCTTGATGGTATTCATGCCGATATGGACGACCGCCTTTTGTACCGAGGTAATTTTTTGCGGCAGGCCGTAGAAAGATGAGTTAATGGCCTTCAGGATTTTAACAGTCATGACCGGGTCGCACTCAATAACTCGGACTATATCTTTTGCCGAAGCATTGATGTCAGAGGTTAATTGCACGACTTGTTGAACGCTTTTGGGAAAAGCGGGCATCTTTTCAACGAGCGCTATCAGTTTGTCGTTATTTAAGTTTGGCATGTCAAAAATCGTAATAAATAATTATCATCAGGCAAAGTATAGCATTGGTAGGGGCTAAGTCATTCGCCCCTAGCAATAATCCTGAAAATCGCAGTTTGTCATGGGAAATAACGAAATAAATCAATTATTTGTATTGATTTATCTGTAAATATTCGACCAACCCGTTGAGCGCACCAAAGGATGTACTGAAAAATAAAAAACTACGGGACACAGCAAATAAAATTCTGTATAAATCTAGCCCATGGAAAACATGGGCCCATCATCAAGCAGT
>CANNNN010000315.1 GCA_947506075.1 Methylococcaceae bacterium | reverse complement strand
GTCGCTTTGGTAGACGGTCAAAAACTGTATGATTTTGACATAGAAGTACCTTCGAAAGAACAAAAAAAGTCCAACATTTACAAAGGGATAGTAACCCACGTAGAACCGAGTTTGGAAGCCGCCTTTATCAACTATGGCGCCGACAAACACGGCTTTTTACCTTTCAAAGAAATCTCTCCGCTCTACCGACACAAACAAGAAGGCGTCGAAAACGACGGTCGCCGCCCCGCCATCAAAGACCTGATTAAAGAAGGTCAGGAAATCGTTGTTCAGATCGAAAAAGAAGAACGCGGCAATAAAGGCGCAGCTTTAACCACCTACATCAGTCTGGCCGGCACCTATCTGGTGTTGATGCCTAACAACCCTAAAGCCGGCGGCATTTCACGGCGTATAGAGGGCGAAACCCGCAGCGACTTACGTGAAGTCATGGAAGCGCTTGAAATCCCCGAAAGTATGGGCCTCATTGTTAGAACTGCCGGCTGTGGAAAAAACGCCGAAGAACTGCAATGGGACTTGAATTATCTACTGCAACTTTGGGAAGCCATCGAACGCTCTGCCAGCGAAAATTCAGCGCCGTTCCTGGTATTTCAGGAAAGCAACGTCATCATCCGAGCCTTGCGCGACCATTTGCGCGGCAATATTGACGAAATCTTGATCGATAATGAAGATGCTTTCATATTGGTACAAAACTTCTTAAAGCAAGTCATGCCGCATTTTTTGCCTAAGGCAAAACTGTATCAGGACGCCGTGCCGTTGTTTAACCGTTATCAGATTGAATCCCAAATTGAAGTGGCTTATGGCCGGGAAGTCTCCCTGCCGTCCGGCGGCTCACTGGTTATCGATCATACCGAAGCGTTGACCTCAATAGACATCAATTCGGCGCGCGCCACCAAAGGCAGCGACATCGAAGAAACCGCCTTAAACACCAATCTGGAAGCGGCCGATGAAATCGCCCGCCAACTCAGACTGCGCGATTTGGGCGGCCTGTTTGTTATTGACTTCATCGACATGATGTCCAATAAGAACCAGAAAACGGTTGAAAATCATCTACGCGATGCGCTTAAAATTGATCGCGCCCGCATTCAGACCAGCCGTATCTCGCGTTTTGGCTTACTGGAAATGTCCAGACAACGGATGCGTCCGTCATTGGGCGATTCCACGCAACTGCCCTGCCCTCGCTGCAAAGGCCAGGGAAGCATCCGTAATGTAGAATCGGTCGCACTTTCTGTACTGCGTATTCTTGAAGAAGAAGCAATGAAGAAAGGCACGGAAAAAGTGATAGCTCACTTGCCGATTGAATGCGCGACTTTTCTATTAAACGAAAAACGCAGCGCAATTGAGCAAATTGAAAACAGACTGAAAGTCGGCATAGTCATTCTGCCCAGCAAGCATCTGGAAACACCTGCTTATGACATTGAGCGCATTAAGGAAAAAGAGTCTGTCGATAGCAAACCCAGCTATTTGCAAATAAAAACCGAAGACATCACCATTCCTGAATTTGCCCAGCAAATAAAACCCAGCGCAACCAAAGCTGCCGTAAAGGAGTTCCTGCATGATTCTCCTGCACCGATGCAAAACAAAAATGAATCAGCCAGTCTGATCCAGCGTTTCTGGCAGAAGCTGATCGGCGCCAGCACAGAAACCAAAGCTGCGGAACCGTTAAGACCAGCCACCGAAAGAACATCATCGACTGACGAAAATCAACCGAACAGAAACAGGAATAACAGACCCGGCCAAGGCCAAAACCAGGAAAGAGGACGCGGTCGCGGCCGTGGACAAGGGCGAGGTAAAAATCCAAACCCCGATCAAACCCCTGCGGCTGAACAAGTCCACGCACCCAAACCCAGACCGGAACAAAATTCGGACACACCTCGTCCGAACAGACCTCCGCGCGGTCAAGGCAGAAACGTAAAACGCAATCTCGATCCGGCGAACTTGCCTGCAGCGAAAACCGAACAGCTTAAGAATGTAGCGGTTGAGGTTAGCGAGTTTGTTGCAACTACAGCGCCAGAGCTTGTATCAATTGATGGTTCCTCCGTTGCTGAAACAGGTGATCAACCCAAAAGAAACAATGCTAGAAGAGGTCCTAATCGCAGAAGGCCGCGCAACCCCAACTACAAAAAACCTGAAACCGATGGCGAGTCAAGCACCTCGAATGAAGCATCCGACATAAGCAACGACGAACCTCGTCAGGTTCAAGCACGCTCTTATGACAATGTCTTTGCAGAACGTGTGGAAAGAACCGAGCGTCCGGAGCCCCAAGCCCCAAGCCAGGTTAGCACTGAAAACAGGGATATAGAAGTACAAAAGCCGGTAATTACCGCTGCTCCTGCTCCGAAACCAGTTGAAGTGGTAAAACAAGAAACGGAATAATAATCCCATAGACCTGAATAAGCCTGTTCTTGCCCTGCTCGAACAGGCTTTTCACCCATTCCTAAAAATCAAACCACCCCGCTTACATAAGCCTGACTCAAGATCAGAGCTTCACCCAATAGATAAATACTATCTCAAGGCTTCCAGCCCTGATATTGGCATAACAAGTCCCCCTGTATTCATTTCCACACTGATTATTCATATACCCACAGAGACTGACACTCTGTGGTCTGCATGTCGACATCCAGCGCCATGAACCTAGAAAAATCCTGATTGTAACTGATTATGGAATAAGGCAAAAAGAGGGCTATGCATAACTTAAGTCAACAATACCGTCTCGCCCCATAATCCGTTACAATTAGAATCTATTCATCATCACTGATTAGCTGTTAAATAATGACCAATAAAGCCATAAAACCGCAATAAAAATAAATATGAAAATTCGCGTTATTATAAAAAAACTATCAAATCCTCGCATTAGAAGGCGCTTGAAAATTGGCCTCTCTGTTTACGGTGCTGTGATTATAATTGGCCTGCTATTTAAGCTAGTCTATGATATTGGCTATTTTAATGCGCAGTCAGTTAAAAATGACAGCATTGCTGAGCAATCTACTACGCACCAAGTGCTGACCATGGAATCTGCTCAGCGTATTGTGTCTGGAGCATTAAAAGAGGACT
>CANNNN010000314.1 GCA_947506075.1 Methylococcaceae bacterium | reverse complement strand
AGGGATGGGGTGAGGAGAATAAAATCAATTATTTACATTTCCCCTCATCCCAACCTTCTCGGCAACTGCTCCTGCGTTGCTCTACCTCCTGCATCCTTGCAGTCGTCCCGCTGGAGAAGGGGCTAAGTTACTTGTGTAGATAGCTATGCTGTTGGAGAGGGTTGGGGTGTGCAGAATAAAATCAAGTATTTACATTCCCCTCATCCCAACCTTCTCCCTCTGGAGAAAGAGCAAAGTTACTTGTGTAGTAAGCATGACCGCTGATCGTGCCAGGCTAAGCGCTAAGGCTTTGATTCTCTGTGAACTCTGTGCCTCTGTGGTTAACAACTGAATTTTTAGCCTCAATAAATTTATCGCCAGCTCTGAAACCAAGTATAATCACCATATAAGCAAGACCTGAAGACGGCCTTTGCAAATAAGTTATCCGTTATTTACGCTCATAATCGCTCTGCGAACGACCCCGGTCCTGGGCGTTTAGACCCCACGACAATAATAAGAGGTATCTATGACCCATTTTAATTCGATCATTGGCCAATCTCCTGCTTTAGATTCCTTAATCCGTAGCGCCAAAATTGTTGCGGCTGCCGACGTCACTGTGCTGCTTAAGGGCGAAACCGGTACCGGCAAAGAGGTGCTTGCCAGCGCCATTCAAAAATCCAGCGCCCGCGCCGACAAGGCTTTTATTACTTTAAACTGCGCGGCATTACCTGAAAGCCTGATCGAATCCGAATTGTTCGGTCATAAAAAAGGCGCTTTTACTGGCGCATCTTCTGACAAACAAGGGCTTTTCCAGTCAGCCGATGGCGGCACCCTGTTTCTTGATGAAATCAATTCCTTGCCGCTGACCATTCAGGGAAAGTTATTGCGCTTTCTTGAGTCCGGCGAATGTCTTGCAGTGGGCGGCGTCAAGCCTCATACCGTCAATGTTCGGATTATCTCGGCAACAAACGCCAACCTGAACCAACAAATCGAAGCAGGCCAGTTCCGCTCGGATTTGTATTTCCGTCTGAATGTCGTGCCTTTGGAATTACCGCCGCTGGCGCAACGCACCGAAGACATTGAACATCTGATCAAACATTTTCTGGCTTTTTTTGCCGAGGCGCATGGACTAGCCGCCCCCAAATTCAGCAAGCAGGCGATAAATAACTTAAAAGACTACCCCTGGCCGGGCAATATCCGTGAACTGCGCAATTTATGCGAACGGCTCAGCATCTTGTTAGCGGGCAGAACCATTGAACCGGAAAACCTGCCGCCTGAGTTTCACGCCAAATACATCCTTACGCCCAAAACAACCGACTTCACCCTGCCTGATTCCGGCTTTAGATTGGATTTTTTAGAAGCTAATCTGATTAATCAAGCCCTAAGCCGCACCAACGGCAATCGCAGCAAGTCTGCAAGATTACTGAGCATTTCCCGGGATACTTTGCTTTACCGCATGCAGAAACACGGCCTTGCCCTGTAACTTCGAAAATCAATTTTCACTACATTTCGCAAAAAAGATAACCACAGAGACACGGAGGCACAGAGAAAAGATTTTATATCTTTGTGTCTCTGTGGTGAATAACGTTTGAAGCCTTCCAAATACACACAAAACGTGAGTAACGGGGTTGCAAACCCCGTCACGCATTGGCACAGAGAACAAAAGATTTTATATCTGCGTGTCTCCTTGTCTCTGTGGTAAAAAATATATCAAACTTTGTTTTTAGTGCGGTAATAAAGCGCACTTCTGGACATGCCCAATAAGAACGAGGCTTGCTGACATTTCCCATTAGTTCTTACCATGGCTTGCTGGATAAGATCTGTTTCCAGCTTCGGCCAGTCCATGCCCCCCTTGGGCAGCTCAAAATAGCCTGCTGCACTGGTTTCGCGCTTGAATTGCAAATACCCGAGCGGAAGATCGTTCACTTCTATGATTCTTCTTAGCCGTTGAACAGCCAGGTTTTCACAAAGGTTGCGCAACTCCCGAATATTTCCGGGCCAGGGATAAGCTTGCAGGACTTCCAGTACATGATCGCTTATTACCGGCGTTCTGAGCGTGTATTTTTGTGCAAAATAGCCGAAAAAATGCGTCATCAATAATTGAATATCCTGGGGGCGCTCTCTTAAAGGCGACAACAGCAACGGAACGACGCTCAAGCGAAAATAGAGATCCTGCCTGAATTGACCCGCACTCACCTGTTTTTCCAAATCGGTATTGGTTGCGGCGATAATTCTGACATCGGCTTTTTGGGTTTTAACAGACCCGACCGGCAGATACTCGCCTGTCTGGATAAAGCGCAGCAATTTAACCTGTACGCCTAAAGACAAGGAATTGATTTCATCGAAAAACAAAGTTCCGCCAGCGACTGAGGCCAAAAGGCCTTTTTTAGCGGCAGTAGCTCCGGTGAAAGCACCCTTGCAATAACCGAACAGTTCCGACTCGATAATGCTTTCCGGCAGTGCTGCACAATTTAAGGCGATAAACTCTTTATCACTACGCCGGCTGTTTTTTAAAATAGCCGCTGCTATTAATTCCTTGCCCGTGCCGGTTTCTCCGGTAATCAATACCGTGGCGTCTGTGGCGGCAACGGTTTTAACGCTACGCAATAATGCTTTTAGCGCTGGATCTTTACCAATGATTTTTTTTGAAAGAGTCATAGAGCCTTTAAGGTGGAGAGTTCGCACAATCCTGATTATTTATATCCCGGAATAAAATGATGCGGGTTGCCCGATTTTTTTACTCGGTGTCGGCATAGTCATATATGATAGATAGATCAATGGACTATCGCTATAGCTGCACCTATGCCAAAGAGAGTGTTTCGTATGCCAAACGAAATCATCAGGAAATTGAACGTGTACTGAGACAATCTGTCACATTTTCTGCAGCGTTTTTGATTGCTAGACTATTTCGACTGTGGCGCTTAAAAAAACGGGCTCTATGTGAAATAGAGTGGGTAATTGAATTTTAATTTCCCACAAAGAAAATAAATCATATTGATAAAATTATTAATATTGCGATAACCTCTGGCTCGGCGTTTAGCCAGTTGAATCTTACAATTGATGCCTTCAAGAATGCCGTT
>CANNNN010000313.1 GCA_947506075.1 Methylococcaceae bacterium | reverse complement strand
CCTGTCAGCCATTTCCTTTATCGCAAAATCGTGGTCTAAACCCAGTTCATCGGCTAATGCCAGCACCAGCGCAATATTGAACGGATGTTCGTCGTAGGGAAAACGCGCCAGCACGTCTTCGGCCAATAAACCCGCTTCCAGCCAACCCACTGGCCTGAAGCGTGTATTGCGTTGTTGCGCCGCCGCTTGCAAAATCGGGCGCATTTGTTCTTCCGTGGTTAATAACGAGCCGTTATGCGGAATAAAATTGGTCATCACTTGCGGGATATTGATGCCGGCAGGACCTTGAATATCTTCATGATCGGGGTAGGTATTGGTAATGGTGGAAATGTCATCGCTCATCCATTGCCGTTGCAGGATATCAACATAGGACGGCGTTAAACCCATACATTCCCATAAAAATACTTCGCAGTTTAATTTGTCGGCTAAGCAAACCAAGGCGTGTTGCTCCCAAATCGTGGCTTTGTCGTAAGGCCTGAATAAAAACATTTCCCGTAGCGTCCCAAACGGATGAGCATGTAAAAACATGGCTTCGCAGCCTGTGGTTTTGGACACGATACTATGCCCCAAGGCGTTAATTAACGCTGCCTTGATACGCTCCGTTCCCGACTTGCCACGGGTTCCCCAACCCCCTAACACTAACGGCAGACGACTTCTGGCAACCAGTATTTTTCGGTAGAGATAAATATTCCTGCCCATGAAATAAGCTACTGAGGCGGCCATGAACACCGCCAGTTCATACAGCGAATTTTCGTACACAGAAACGAAGTAATCTTTAAAGTCTGTCCATAGTGATGAGGCCAAGTCTGAGCTGGGTAACACTGGCACAAATGCCGGGAAAAAACGCAATACCGCAGGGTCGGTGGATTGGAAACTGGGGTTTTCTGTTTCGTATCCGGTAAAAGTAATCTCAATGCCCAGCTCCGCAAGTGCGTTCACATAAGTTTGCGCCGGTTGCTGGCTTTTTTCCTGCCAGTTTCTAAGACGAGCGTAGTCTGCAAAATGCCTGGTAATCGTCCAGCTAGCCAGCCAACGTTTGAGGATATTTCGTGGCGGTTGCAGTTGGGTAATGCCTTCGCTGTGGTAAAAGTAGCTGGGCTGACTACCTAAGGCCAACGCCGAAATAACATCATCGACTAACGGCAAATAGCCGCGCCAGCCGTCCTCAGTATCCATAAACAAAGGTTCACCCGGCACTTTGGTTTCGGCAAGCTCGGATAAAATCGCCGACGGCACCCGCATTTCGCCCCAAAATATCCGGCCAATCGTATGATTAAAGGCTTGGCGTTTATCAAGAGACGGATGCCGGAATTCATGCAGGAAGCGCCAGATGCGAAAGCCAAAAGCATGGCCTCGGGTCATGAAACGCCCAAAAAAGCTATTTTCTATGTCAAAACCAAAATCGTTTTGGGCAATCACCGACAATAAGCGCCCCAATTCAGCATCGTCTGAAGTTAAAAACTGCTTAGGGATGCGCCGGGTTTTACCGGGCGGGATGGTGTTAACGAACTGAATCAGGCTGTTAATGCGCTGGTGTTGGTTTTCGTCAGCGTGGCACAAGAGATATTCGCGGGTTTGCGCTGCGTAACGCCTGACCGCTAGCGAAGCGGCGTTTTCATGCAATGTTTTAATGACTGGCAATAAGGCGCTTAAAAATGTATCTTTGGCAAAAGGCTTGTTGGTGGACAATAGAATATCCAGTCCAGCACGGCAGACATGCAGCCCCACACGCAACACAAAGCGTTCTTTTTCAGTTGTCAGTCTTTGTTGTAAATACGCCAAGGCCAAGTCAAAACTGCTTTCGCGTTGCAGTAGCGGCAGTAGGCTTAATAGGGCGGAAGAACGGACAGGTGGGGCGGTATCGGCAAATAACAGCACCGGATAATAGCGCTTCATTACAATCTGATCCGTTTTCGGCAGCATGTCGGCGAGTTTTTGCCGTACCGATGGGCAAGGGTCCTGTAACACTAATTCGTAAAGGTCTGAAAGTTCCGGTTCTACGCCAAGTTGTTCGGCGATGATTTGCACGACTTTGCGGCGTACAAATAAATCATCGGTATTTTTAGGGTATTGCAGGCGTTCGTTTAAAACAACCCTCAAAGATTCCGGCGACGCGCTTTGTAAAAGGCTTAAGGCTTCGCATTGAACCCAAACCGATTGGCTGCTTTTAAAACAGGAATGGTAAATAAACCGTAAGCTGTCCTCGGAAACGCTGTTGTGCTGCACGTCTTCCGGCAAAGCGCGTAAGGTCAGGGACAAGGTAGTGAACGCGCTGATAACCACGCGTTTGTCGCCTTTGTATTCGAGCAAAGGTTTCAGCACAGGCTCCAGGGCTAATTGTTGCCATAAGTGCTGGTGCCCGATAATCTCGCCGTCTTCTGCGAGGACTAACGCCGCTGCTCGCCCTAAGCACTGTAAAACAAAGCTTAAATAGCGTTCAGTTTCCAGATACCGCCGTTGGTAGCGGTCACTGACGGCATCATGCCCAAACCAGCGGTTGAAAGCCCTTGCGTCTTGACGCAACTGACGGCGCGTCGCACCCAATTCTTCGGCATAAGCTAAAATATGGTTTTTTTTGTCGTCATCAGTCAGTGCTTTGTTATAGCGTTTGCTGTACTCACTATGTTGATCTTTCAGCGCTGCTAGGCTGAGAATGATTTGATTAATTTCATAGAGCATAAACTTAACTAAATGCTGTACTTTTAGGCCGTACTCGGTACGGTCATTATCCGCTTCGGTGACGGAGGCTTGGGGCCAAAGCTCAAAGGTATCGCATAATCGCTTGAGCAAATCGGCATTCAGTTGATACCAATAGGGATTCTGTCCGCGCGTTAGTAGATTATTTATTTCTTGATGGCTGAGGTTTATGCTGTTCATCATTCAATCGTTGCTACAAGGTAAGGCATTACTGCTCAGAAGGATTAACATCACGCATAACATTATTATCGGCGTTAACATCATGTCGTTGCCGACTATCACGAAAATTTTGTTCATTCGGTGCAAAATCCCTCAATCCACGTCCTTCACCAAAGTGGTAGGTAAAAGATAATGTGGCAAGAT
>CANNNN010000312.1 GCA_947506075.1 Methylococcaceae bacterium | reverse complement strand
AGCACGAAAAATTTCAAAGAGATAGCTATAGAGTACTGAATAGATTAAACGACATGACAGCTACAAATTTGGAGTGCAGGCTTCGCCTGCAAGCAGGCAAAGCCTGCACTCCAGGCGCCTGATTTAATGTCGCTTAATCATCGCCGGCTTCTATAACTGTTGATCACCACCCAGCGGATGAATAGAAAATATCACAAGCAATTGATTTGTTTTGTATCTTTCGTTATTTTCGTGAACTGACTGCAAATGGACACAGCGATAATGCCTATCACAACCTTCTTATATTTTTTTCAGACGATATGACTATTTTAAATTGGAGTAATCAGTTAGCAATAGGCATAGAGTCGGTTGATAATCAGCACCAACACCTTATCGATTTGGCTAACCAATTGGACGAAGCGGTTGCACTGGGCGCCGACCGCGCCACGATTATCAACATTGTAAATAACCTGGTTGACTATACCGTTTACCACTTCCGGCATGAAGATCAATTGATGGCGGAGGCAAGCTATAACCCGATACTGTATGCCTCACATCAACTGGAGCATCAGGAATTTGTCTCAAAAATGCTTGCTGTTCAAACCGAAGCCCAGATCAACATTAACGCTCTGTCAGCGGACTTGATGGACTATTTAGTGAACTGGCTTAGCTATCATATCCTCAATACCGATAAGAAAATGGCGCTTAGCCTGACTAGCGGCATTGATGCGGCGCAAATCCACATCGATAAACAGGAACATAATGAAATCATGCAGAGTAATCTGTATTCGGCCTTACGCGAGAGTGAAAACCGCTTCAAGGAATTGGCCGAAAATATTTCCGCCATCATCTGGATTACCAATGCCAAAAACATGCCGATTTTTTGCAATCAATTCTGGTTTGCGACGTTTAATTTACCGCCCGAACTACCCAGCCACAAGCAATGGCTAAACGCTATACATCCCGAGGATCTGGAAAAAGTGACTCAAACCTATAGTCGAGCGGCAGAAAAACTCACTAAAATTAAAATTCAGTACCGCTTGCTTGATCCCGACGGCAAAATCACCTGGATCTATGAAACCGCAGCACCCAGAGTGCGAAAAAATGGCAGCTTTGCCGGTTTGATGGGTTGCGGCATGGACATCACCTCGCAAAAACAGGCAGAAATAGTACTCGCGCGCAGCAATGCGCAATTGGAAGAGGAGGTTAAAAATCGCACTCAGGAACTGATTACCATCAATCAAACCCTGGAAAATGAAAAAAACCAGATGCTGCTGCTGAACAGTCAATTATCAACAGCGCAATCACATCTGCTGCAATCGGAAAAGCTGGCGTCTATCGGCCAGTTGGCTGCCGGCGTTGCGCATGAAATCAATAATCCTATCGGCTATATCAACTCCAACCTACACGCCTTAAAAAACTATATTGATAATTTGCTGGAGCTGGTAGCGTTTTACGAAAAAGCCGAAGCAACCAATACCAATACCGAGCAACTCGAAGAGATTCAAGCCTACAAACAAAAAATAGATCTGGAATATCTGAAAACCGATGTGCTCGATTTACTCGAAGAATCCCATGAAGGCGCGACGCGGGTAAAAAAAATCATACAAGATCTGAAAGACTTCTCCCATCAGGGCGGTGATGATGTCTGGCAGTGGGTTGATATACACGCAGGGCTTGAAAGCACCCTTAATATTGTTAATAGTGAGCTTAAATACAAAGCCACCATCGTCAAGGAGTTTGGCGACCTGCCGGAAGTACAGTGCCTGCCTCATCAGTTAAATCAGGTGTTCATGAACTTGCTGGTCAATGCGGCACAGGCAATTGAACATGAAGGCATCATCACCTTACGTACCGGCACAGAACTGGAACAGGTCTGGGTGGAAATTAGTGATAACGGCAAAGGCATAGCGCCGGAGCATCTCGGTAAAATTTTCGATCCGTTTTTTACCACCAAGCCGGTAGGTTCGGGAACCGGACTGGGGCTTTCGGTTTCCTACACGATTATCAAAAAACACCAGGGAGACATACAACTGTGCAGCCAGTTAGGCCAGGGCACCACCTTTCGGATTGTTTTGCCGATTAACGGCGCGGTGCATGAGCGTGGATAATTTCGCCAGTACCCACGCTACAGCCTGGAAGTTTAGACTTGGAAGCTCTAGCTTACCGCCTCACGAAGCTGGAGCTTCGTCCTCTGGGTTTCCAAACTGGAGCTTGGGAACCCCTGATATGGAGAGCTTATGCTGACCGAACCGATTAATGTCGTAAACGACCGGACTGCAACACTATTGTTTGTCGATGATGAAGCCAATGTACTGAAAGCCTTGCGCCGCCTGTTCCATAATGAACCGTATGTAACTTATTTTGCAGCTAGCGGCGCAGAAGGTCTGGAGCTGTTGCGGCTACATCCTATAGACCTGATCATTTCGGATATGCGTATGCCGGAAATGAACGGCGCTGAATTTTTAACCGAGGTTGTGGCGCGCTACCCGGAGACTATCCGTATTTTACTGACCGGTTATGCCGATATGCAATCGACGATAGATGCCGTCAACAAGGGCCGCATTTACAATTATTGCAATAAACCCTGGAACGATGAAGAAATTAAATTACTGGTACGCAATGCGCTCGAACAAAAGCGTCTGCGTGAGCAGCGGGACCGATTATCAAAGATCGTTCAGCAGCAAAATAGCGAGTTGAAAGAACTTAACGAACATCTCGAAGAAAAAGTCGAACAACGTACCGCACAGCTCAAGAAGGCCATACAGCACCTTGACCTGGCCAACAATAATCTGGAAAAACAATATATCGACTCAATCAGGGCATTCTCGCGCATTATCGAAATGCGCCCCGGCATTAAAAGTGGGCAGTCCAAATATATCGCCGAAAATGCGTTGCTGCTTGCCCGCCATTTAGGCTTAAGCGCAGAAGAAAAAAAGGTATCTACTTTAAATTCCATGGAGAGCCCAACATCAAGCCTGCATGGCCTGCGCTTTTTGAGTAATTAAATCGGCTAAAGACAGCAGTACGAATCGTCCCGCTACCCTGTCATAAACGTAATCGTAAAAACTCACGCCTAATTTTTT
>CANNNN010000311.1 GCA_947506075.1 Methylococcaceae bacterium | reverse complement strand
CTTGACCGGGAGTAATGTTCAATCTTTGGTTGCAGATGCTTTTGCAGCACCCATTGGCGATATTGAATAAGGACTATTCTGCACCTTTAAGACCAACAAATAGTTTCACTGCTGTTTCATTGAATTGCATCAATGTCTCATTGAGACAAAAATGAAACATAGACGGCGATTAAATATTGACCAACCCATGAAAAACAGCTATAAAAAACAACAATATCCAGGTATCTTTAAGCATTGGCACGATATTCGCTTAATATTATGGGCTGATTAAGAATATTTGCCGCGCCTATTTTCCATCAAGGTTTTACACCGCAAATAGCAAGACGCTTTTAACGTCATGCACAATTACCTGAATGCGCTCATGCCGCTTTTTTCTTTAATCTTGTAAAGTTGATTATTTTAATAAGCGGCTCTTTTTACTAGCCGCTCTGAAGGTGCGTTGCATTATTTTAGGAGATTTTAGGTGAAAAGACTCCTCGCCAGGAATCTAACCTGGCTTTTTCTTTAGGCCATATCAGACATTTGAAATCGTCTCCATAAGACATAAAGTGCGGCATTTGCCGCAATTAAATATGTCAAATAACACATTTATTTTAAAAAAAATCAGGGTTTCTATTTATTTCCTTTAATATCAATATATTAAATATTGGCCTGTTTTTTGCTTTTAATTATAGCATCTAGATCTTTCCGGCAATGCTTCCCCACATATAAAGGCACCAAAATGAACAACTCCAATTCAAAAATTCCCGACTCGTTTACCCGAAAACCCATTGTCCATGCAATGGCTGCGCAGGTAGATTATGTCCGACTGATAAGCCTGTTGCCGTTATTTTTAGCAACTTCGGCAATGGCTGTCGAGACCGTTCAAGAGCAACCAAAGGAAAATACCGTAGTACTGGAAAAAATAATCGTCACCAGCAAGTTCCCTAACTTCAATGCCTTGAGCACGACGGAAATGGAAGCGGATATACTCACCAGTAAACGGGCGGCCGTCAGCGATACCGCCAAACTGCTGGAAGATACACCCGGCGTCAGCCTGTACGGCGCAGGCGGCGTATCAAGTTTGCCGGTAATACACGGTCTTAACGATGATCGAGTCAAGATCAACATCAACGGCATGACCCTGACCTCGGCCTGCGCCAACCATATGAATCCTCCGCTGTCTTATATCGACCGCAGCAATATCGGCAAGATCACCATTTTGTCGGGCGTCACCCCGGTAAGCCTGGGCGGTGACAGTATCGGCGGTACGATCTCGGTGCAAACGCCTGAGCCGGTGTTTGCCGAACCGGGCAAGGATATTTTGCTGGACGGCAACGCCTCCTCGTTCTACCGCAGTAATGGGGATGCATTTGGCGGCAGTCTTGCCGCCGGCATAGCCACTGAAAACGTGCGCCTGGACTATACCGGCTCACATACCGAAAGCAGGAATTACACCGACGGCAATGGTCAGACTATCGGCTCCACGGCTTATGTAAATCAAAACCACTCGGCTGCGTTATCGTTCAAACATGACAATCATCTGGTGGTGATCAGGGGAGGACAGCAGCATATCCCCTATCAGGGCTTCCCGAATCAACGAATGGATTTGACCAACAACGACAGCGTCTTTGGCAATATCATGCACAAAGGTAGCTTCAACTGGGGTAGCCTGGACAGCAACTTTTACTTTGAAAGCACCCAGCACAGCATGGATATCGGGGAGGACAAACATAACAGATATCTGGACGGCACTGCGAGTGGGGGATCTTTCGCGCCGCCCAACGACCGGATGCCGATGGAAACCCGTGGCCGTAACCTGGGTTACAAAATCCAGGCGGAAATACCATTCAATAAGCGGGATACCTTTCGTGTCGGCAACGAGTATCACAATAACCGCATCGATGATTATTGGCCTCCAGTGCATACCAGCACAACGATAGCAGCTAATAACACTGATTCCCGGAGTGCGTTTTGGATGATGGCCCCGGAAAACTATATCAACATCAACAACGGCGAGCGGGAACGGATCGGTTTTTTTGGCGAGTGGGAAGCCCAGTGGAATGCGCAATGGAAAAGCATGCTGGGGCTACGTTATGACCATACCAATACAGATACCGGCAATGTACAGCCGTACAATCCTGATTTGATCAACACCGGCCCGATAAACGCCGTGGATAGAGCGGGTGCTGTTACCGCTTTAAATGCTGCAAATGCGTTTAATGCCCGCGATCACGAACGTACTAACGACATGTTCGATGTCACAGCGTTAATGCAATTCACGCCCGACAACATGAGTCAATACGAATTGGGTTATGCCCGCAAAAACCGTGCGCCTAATCTGTACGAACGCTATACCTGGGGCGCACGCAATATGGACATGGCGATGATAGGCTGGCATGGTGACGGCAACGGCTATATCGGCAATATGGATTTGACCGAAGAAACCGCCCATACTGTAAGCTTTACCGCTGCGTTCCATAAGAATGATTTGTGGGAATTTACGGCCACACCTTATTTCACTTATGTGAATAATTTTATTGATGCCGATCGCTGCCTGAGCGCATCGACAGCCGCCGCCAGTGGTTGTAAAACAACTCCGCAAACGGCAACCAACAACTTCGTCTATCTGCAATACGCCAATCACGATGCGCGTCTTTGGGGGGCTGATGTTTCTGGCCGCGCCCAGTTATACAAAGACAAAACACTGGGTGAATTTGCCACGCATACCAGCATGAGCTATGTGCGCGGAGAACGCATGGATGGCGGCAATCTCTACCACATGATGCCGTTTAATATGAAGCTCAGCCTGGATCATCGCTTGAAAAAATGGCAAAGCGCTCTAGAAATGCAATTCGTCGATAGCAAAAGCGATGTGCAGGCGATCCGCAACGAAACCCAGACACCCTCGTACATATTGCTGAATGCCAGAACCGGCTATGAATGGGGCAAAGTGCGCGTCGATGTCGGCTTGGATAACGTACTAGACAAACAGTATTACCAGCCCTTGGCCGGCGCCTATCTGGGCGACCGTTTCGGGATGAATCCGACGGCTCCAGCCAATGTGACTGTACCTTGGGGTAGAAATAT
>CANNNN010000310.1 GCA_947506075.1 Methylococcaceae bacterium | reverse complement strand
TCTTCCCTTTTAAAGACACACGCGCACTGAGGCAGTCTCTGTCGGATTTTGTAGTAATTGAATCCTGCAACTTCCCGTTGGTGGCTCTAAGCCATGAGTCTGTGATTGCCATTAGCTTAAAATTACCGAATTAAGCACAAACTGCAAGGCATCTCTAGGTTCAATTTCAAACAATTCCCTCTCCATTCGTTTAGTTCTCAGTCGGCGGTGAATACTCATCTCGGCTCATAAAACACCTTGTTGTGTACATAGTTTTATACGCCTTACAATTATACCGAAATATGTACACACGCATGTACTTAAAATTAAGTCCAGTTTTGACAAAGCACGGCTTAATCTGTCTTTGTTTGTCAGGCTTGACTTCAGTAATATTCAGCAATTCCGGTGGTTTTGAGTGAATTTTGTCATTTAATGTCTCACGCTGACTTTTTCATCGGCATCTGTCATGGAGATAATGA
This sequence comes from Methylococcaceae bacterium, assembly GCA_947506075.1. Classification (GTDB taxonomy): domain Bacteria; phylum Pseudomonadota; class Gammaproteobacteria; order Methylococcales; family Methylomonadaceae; genus Methylobacter_A. Next base: position 2,623 of record CANNNN010000310.1, on the reverse strand, counting down.
TCATATCGGCGGCGCGGAATCATTAATAAATGGTATGCCAACTGAACAAGTGCTGACCAGCGCTCCGCAGCAGTTAAGCGGCTATTCTCCGATAGCGTGTACTGCAGGGCAGTCGTGGATATGGGATGAAGTCAGTTTTACGATGCTTTCGCCGCAGCAGGCGTTCGTATCGGAAAACGACAAATCCTGCGTGCTGAAAATCCAGTCTAAACAGGGAACGGTATTGTTGACCGGTGATATAGAAGCCGGAACAGAAGCCTGGCTGGTTGAAACGTATGGCGGCGCTTTACAGGCCGATGTGTTAATTGCACCGCATCACGGCAGCAAGACGTCTTCAACAGCCGGTTTTTTGCAAGCAGTACAACCCAAACTGGTATTAATTCCAGCGGGCTATTTGAATCAGTTTGGCCATCCACATAGGGAGGTTCTGGCGCGTTATAGGCAAGTCCAAGCACATTGGCTGAATAGCGCGGACAGTGGGGCAATTACCGTTAACGTTAAAAATAATGCCTGGGTCATGCAAAGCCTGCGTGAGACTGGAAGTAAGTATTGGAATCGTCCAAATAAAACCCCCAACCATGCTGATTAATCATAAAAACCGCAGTTAGCCAACGAAAAGCACGAAGCACATGGGGTGAGAACCTACAGTTCGCTATCCCTTTGAATAATTATGTGTCTTTCGTGCTATTCGTGAAAAATGTTTTTTCTAGGTTTAAGCGTTGATTATTGAGTGAGACTTACCCAGCAGTGTCTCTATGCGCAGAACTTCTCAATCTGAGCAAAAACTCCCTGTATATCCAGACCGCACAGCGCTAGCAATTCTTCCCGCGTACCTTGCTCGACGAAGCTGTCCGGCAGGCCGATATTCAAAACTGGCATCAGGATTTGTTGAGCTTGCAGGAAGTCATTGACGGCACTACCTGCACCACCGGCGAGTACATTTTCTTCGACTGTGATTAGTACATCGTGAGTCTTGGCTAACTCAAGTATCAGTTCACCATCGATAGGTTTGACAAAGCGCATGTTGACGACGGTGGCGTTTAGCTGTTTGCCCACTTCTAGCGCGGGGGTAACCATACTGCCCCAGGCCAGTATTGCAATCCGTGTACCTTGGTGACGAATTTCAGCCTTACCCAGCGGCAAGGCTGTCATGGTTTTATTGACTGCAACACCTGGGCCTTTGCCTCTCGGATAACGCACGGATGCCGGACCTTCATGCATAAATCCGGTATAGAGCATTTGTCGGCATTCATTCTCATCGGCAGGAGCCATGACCAGCATATTCGGGATGCAGCGCATATAGCTGTAATCAAAACTGCCGGCGTGAGTCGGGCCATCGGGGCCTACTAAACCAGCGCGATCCAGCGCAAACAACACATCCAGATTCTGGATTGCAACATCATGGATCATCTGGTCATAAGCACGTTGCAAAAATGTCGAGTATATCGCCACGACCGGTTTTGCGCCCTGACAAGCTTGGCCTGCGGCCAGTGTTACCGCGTGCTGCTCGGCAATAGCGACGTCAAAATAACGTTTAGGAAACTGTTCCGAAAACTTCACCAGTCCGGAGCCTTCGCGCATCGCCGGGGTAATGCCTAGTAAGCGTTCATCAACAGCTGCCATATCGCAAAGCCAGTTACCGAATACTTCGGTATAGGTTGGATGCGGGGAGGGCGCAGATTTGGGCAGGCTGTCTTTTGTAGGATCAAAGGCCGGTACGCCATGATAGGCCAAAGGATCTTTTTCGGCGGGCGCATAACCCTTGCCTTTCTGGGTCACGATATGCAAAAAACGCGGACCGCTAATGTGCTTCAGGTTTTCCAGTGTGGACACCAGCATGTCGATGTCATGTCCATCTATCGGGCCGATATAGTTAAAGCCGAGTTCTTCAAACAAAGTGCCCGGCACGACCATGCCTTTCATGTGTTCTTCGGTGCGCCGTGCCAGTTCCCAGACGCTGGGCATGCTGCTTAAGGCTTTTTTGCTGTTTTCGCGCATTGACGAATAAAATCGGCTGGACAAGATCTTGGTCAGATAATTGTTCATCGCACCTACCGGTGGCGAAATCGACATATCATTGTCGTTCAGAATGACCAGCAGATTGGCATCCAGCGCACCTGCATGATTCATCGCCTCAAAAGCCATGCCGCCGGTGATGCTGCCGTCGCCGATAATCGCGATCATTTTCTTGTCTTCGCCTTTTAATTCGGAGGCGATCGCCATGCCCAAAGCGGCGCTGATCGAAGTGCTGGAATGTCCGACACCAAAGGCGTCATATTCGCTTTCCGCCCGGTTAGGGAATGCTGAGACTCCGTCCTTGGTGCGTATCGTAGTCATCCGGTCTTTGCGTCCGGTCAGGATTTTATGCGGATAAGCCTGATGGCCGACATCCCAAACCAGTTGGTCGGACGGTGTGTCGAATACATAATGCAGGGCTATCGTTAGTTCAACCGTGCCTAAACCTGCTGAAAAGTGACCGCCGGAAATACTCACGGTATGGGTCAAAAAATCGCGCAGTTCCTTTGCCAGCGGTTTGAGTTGGCTCTTCGACAATTTGCGCAGATCGGCCGGGGTGTTGATGTCTTTGAGCAGCGGATAATTATGTATTGTATTCATATTAATA
>CANNNN010000309.1 GCA_947506075.1 Methylococcaceae bacterium | reverse complement strand
TACGCCCAACGCCTGCCCATGAATCAGATCAGCACGACGCTGGGTATTGCTTACGCATTAAATGACACGCTAACCCTAAGCACCTCGGTACTCGGACAATTCTCCCTGGCGAATCGCTTCGATAACCAATTTAGCTTGCCCAGCAACCAATATTACCGGCTTAATTTTGCACTCACGTCTTACTTGGCAGAAGGATTGTATATCGAACCTAGCGTTGCCTTTGGTTTAAATGGCATGGGTTCTGATGTCACCTTTGGGCTAAGCCTGCCTTATACTTTTGGAAGGTAAAACAGCGTGTTCAAGTTAAGTTAGCGTCATTACACCTCAATACCCCCCTCGCTTTGCTCTCCTCCTTTTTCAAAGGGGGAAGTACGCTCACGGTGTAATTTTTAGCAGGGGTCAATAATTACTATTTCACTTAATTCGGCAAAAAATCAGCATTTAAAGCCTGTTCCAATGTCCAAATACAGATAGTTGGGAAAAGGTTTTCATCTATTCCCGTTTCCTTGACTGCTTGGATAACGGCAAAAGGATAAATATCTAAAAAACAGGCTTCTAGTTCGTGCTTTAAACTTGGGTTATCACGAAGTATTTTAATAATTCGTAACCGCTGTTCTTTAATGGTCAGCTCCCAACTTTTACCGCGCCTTACGGGTTGATAGTGCCATTTAAACAAATGGGTGATTAATACGGCTAAACGGCTTTCTAATGCCCTTTTTTCGCTTCTGCCCATTGCTTCAACTTCCTCTATCAGATTTTCAATATCTAGCGCTTGCCAATGCCCCGTTTTTAAAAGCTCCGCCTGTTCTACTGTCCAGCCGTAGTAGTCTGTTTGATAGTTAATCATGGTTTTTGTCCCTAAGTTGCTGTGATGTTTTTATAAAGTCGTAGGAGCGAGCCATGCCCGCGATATGACTGCCTCAATAACGGGGGGACATCTATTGTTCGCGAGCATGGCTCGCTCCTACAGGGTAGTGTCAGTTAAGTAGGCAATGGCTCTACGTTATAACCAGTTACCTGCCAAGATAAAAGGCGACCAATAAAAGGGATTTTCCATACTTTTTTTCTTGAGCAGCACAATTTGCGCTTGTCTGAGCGCTTGTACTTTGCTGGTTCCGGGTTGTAACAAGGCTTTGTAAAATTCGGCCATTAACAATGACGCGGCTTCATCGGAAACCGGCCATAAGCTACCCAAGGCACTACGCACCTTGGCTTTAAGCGCGATACCACTTAATCCCAACGGGGCGCGATCATCGCCTTCAGCCGTCTGGCAAGCGCTCAGGGTTAATAATTCCACTGGCTGTTTGGCGAATTTTTCGGACTTCAACAAGCGTTCTAAATCATCGATGTTAATTACGCCGTCGTAAGCCATGATAAAACTGGTGTCAGCGGTTTTACCAAAAACCCCATGTGAGGCGATATGGACGATCGAGTAAGGTTCTTTAACGACTTGTTCTTCAAATTTTTCGACGGTAAAGTTGTCATTCATCAGTAGCGTATTGGGCATTTCCTGCTTCAAGCTGTCAATTTCCTGTGCAACACCGGGCAGGCTCAGCTGATCTTTGATTTTTTGACGAAAAATGGGTTCTTTCAGCAACCGTTCTACATCACGTTCCAGCTCGATTTTACGCGCTGGATCGACGATATCGCCGCTTTCTTCATTAACTGGCAACGCACGGCTGTGCGGCGTGGTCTCGTTTAAATCGACACCGCGCCCACTATTATCGCCAGCCATAGCGCGAAGGAAAGCTGGCGGCAAATGTTCAACCACTGAACCCGCCTCACTCATTCCGGCCAGCAAGGCTTTAACACCATGTTGTTGTAACGGAGTGGGTTCAAATAAGGTGAGTCCTGGGGAAATCGCCAAGGCGTAGTTTTCGATCAGATAGTGTTCACCATCATGTAGCGCACTCGGTGGAATCAGTCGTAGAACACCATCAGGCACCATGACCAATGTTTGTACTTGATGCTGATGTAACCACGGTTCGATGGGCGCAATCAGCCATTGATAAAGTTCCTGGGCGACAGGTTTGATGTCATCTTTGCCTTTACGCAAACTGTGCGCAAAATGCTGCGCCAATTTTTGCAGGTCGGCGGCGCCTACTGGCTGGGTATATTGGCGTATTTCGCTGCCACTGCTGATCAGTAATTCCAAACGATCAGGCAGTAAGATAGGATAAATAATGGCGGTGGTAGGTTCTATCGCTTCCAACAAGGCGTTTTTACTGCTATGTACGGCACAACGCCCCCCCAAAAAGTCTTCCAGCTCGGATTGCTTAATCAGTTCGACGGTTTCACGCGCCCGGCGCAATAATGGCGTTTTGTTTTCACCATGTTGCTGGCTAGCCTGCGTTAACAACATATCGGCAAGTCCCAGATAAACCGGTTCCAGGGTTTCCCGAAAAGAAGAGCGACCATTATGATATTCAACCGGAATATCTTGGCGGATAGCTTCGATGTGTTCGACCGCGTTCTGATAGGCGACCAGTGCTTCGGGTATATGCTGCTGGTTACGATTTAAACGACCTTGACGCCATTCCAGATTAAGCAGTAAATCGTGGGCTTCGATACTTTGAGCCGTTTGAATAGCCAGCCGGTTTAGACGTAAGGCTTCATCATCACGCTTTTGGACTTCATACAACTGAGCTAGGCCATCCAGACTTTCTGCCAAAATGCGCGGCTGTTGCTCCCCCGCATTTTGTCGGGCTTGCTCGAAACTTTCATAGGCGAGTTTAAGACCAGCGGCCTCTAAATGCTGAGCTTGGGTGCCTATATTCAAGTCATAGCGGGCACGTTCTGCCGCATCGGTAATTTGTCCTAGACGGCTACGAATGCGCAATAGCTCGGCCAGCCTTGGCTCGGGAGACAATAAAGCCGCCTGCCCCAATTGAATACCCATAATAAGTTGTTGATCGTTGCCAGCCAGCTTCAACGCTTCAGCATACCCATGTTGTGCATCCTCAAGCTGTCCACGATCATCCTGTAACTCAGCTAAGGCGGCAGTCCAGCGAGCGCGATCTTGTTTATCCCCAACACCTGACGCTATCGATTGACGCAATAAAGTATCGGCTTGGTCGTAATGGTGCATTCGGTAATGCGCCAGAC
>CANNNN010000308.1 GCA_947506075.1 Methylococcaceae bacterium | reverse complement strand
TGATCAGAGTGGCTACACTCAAGCCAGTAGTTGCATGGCAATGCAGATGGATAGGAATGCCGGTGCTGGCTTTCAGACGACTGACCAGTTCAAACGCGTCGTAAGGCTTCAGCAGACCGGCCATATCTTTGATGCAGATGGAATGCGCGCCCATATCTTCGATTTGTTTGCCCAGAGCTACCCATAAATCCATGGTATGCACAGGGCTGGTGGTGTAGGAAATGGTGCCTTGCGCATGAGCGTCGGTGCGCAATATGGCTTTGATCGCATGTTCGATGTTACGCATGTCATTCATAGCATCGAAGACGCGGAACACGTCGATACCGTTGATTACACAGCGTTCGACGAATTTATCGACCACATCATCGGCATAGTGCCGGTACCCCAGGATATTCTGGCCACGAATCAGCATTTGCTGGGGCGTATTGGGCATCGCGGCTTTCAGCAGGCGCAGTCTTTCCCAGGGATCTTCGCCCAGGTAACGAATGCAGGCATCAAAGGTAGCGCCGCCCCAGGATTCAATGGACCAGTAACCGATCTGGTCGAGCTTTTCGCAAATAGGCAGCATGTCGCTGATCCGCAACCGGGTTGCCAAAATGGATTGATGGGCATCACGCAGAACGACTTCGGTGATACCTAAGGGCTGCTTGTTATTGATGGACATGCTTAATGTTTCTCCTGAAACCTGGGTGATTTTTTTATTCATAGACCTTGGGGAGGTTAGTTATGCTTTTTGCGATATTGATGCACAGCAGCGGTTATCGCGGCAATAACGCTTTTATCAATATCGGTGCTAATACCGGGAACTATTTTTGGCTTCGGCATTTCCGGAAAATAGCGTTGCACCAGAGCCGACATAACGTTGATAAGAACTACCAACAGAGTCAAAAAAAGGAACACTATGGCCATTCCGGCAAACATTAATTCAAGCCCGCTAGTCATTTGTTCTGTCATAGGTGATCACGTATTTAGAATTTTTAATGCTTGCATTGTATCATAGGCAAAAATCATAACTAATCGATGTTTTTTTCATGGTGGCAGTAAAGGCTGGTCTTTTGGCTATGCGGTCTTGAACGCTTACAATGCCAAGGGCTATAAAGGGTTATTATCAGGTGTAACATTATGACAGATAAAGAAAGAGACAATAATCAACAGTGGCAAGACAAGTTAACGCCTGAGCAATTTAATATTTGCCGGATGAAAGCCACAGAACCGCCTTTTACCGGCAAATATGCCGATTGCAAAAAAGACGGTATTTACCTGTGCATATGCTGCGGCAATCCGTTGTTTGATTCGCAGACCAAATATGATTCGGGCTCGGGTTGGCCAAGTTTTTGGACGGTGTTGTCCGAGCATAGTGTGGCCGAGCATGTCGATGTCAGTCATGGTATGCGCAGGGTTGAAGTAGTTTGTAAATCCTGCGATGCGCATTTAGGTCATGTGTTTGAGGATGGCCCGCAACCGACTGGACTGCGGTACTGCATTAATTCTGCCGCATTGGATTTCAAAGACAGAGCATGATTAGTAAAGAGCCCGTTCAAAACTTGCTGGATTTTATTGATGCGAGTCCTAGTCCCTTTCATGTCGTTCAAAGTATCGAGGCCCGGCTTGCTGCTCAAAAGCCTGCCTGGCAACGGCTCGATGAAACGGCTAAATGGATGTTGCAGTCCGGCGGTCGCTATTACGTGGTGCGCGATGATTCGTCTGTCGTTTTGTTTGTTCTCGGACAAAAACCGCTGGCTGAAACCGGATTTAAAATTATCGGCGCACATACCGATTCTCCCGGTTTAAGAATAAAACCGAATGCAGCTGGTAGCTCGGACGGCTTGTTGAGGCTGGGCGTCGAGGTTTATGGTGGCCCGATATTGGCGACGTTTACTGACCGGGATTTGAGCCTGGCAGGACGTATTGCTTATAAAAACGAGCAGGATGAAATAGCCAGTATGCTGGTCAAGTTTAAACAACCGTTGTTGCGATTGCCTAATCTGGCCATTCATATGAATAGAACGGTAAATGAAGACGGCCTTAAATTGCAAAAACAGACTGAAATGCCGCTGATCTTGTCAACTATCACCGAACAACAATTGCCAAATACCTGTTTTTCAGCGTTACTGGAACAACAAACAGGTGTTTCAGCTGCGCGTATTTTATCCTGGGATCTGGCCGTGTATGACACGCAGAAAGGCGTTTTCTGGGGCGCGAACAGCGAGTTTTATGCGGATAGTCAACTGGATAATCTGGCCTCCTGTGATGCCGCATTACAGGCCCTGCTGGATAATGCCGTTATGCAGTCTGATGCTACCCGGATTTGCGCTTTATTTGATCATGAAGAAGTTGGCAGTGGCAGCAACAAAGGCGCTGACGGCAGTTTTCTGCCTGACGTACTCCAGCGCATCGCTTCGGCAACCGCAACCGGCAGCGAGGATTATGCCAGAGCGCTGGCAAAAAGTTTCATGATCAGTGCCGATATGGCCCATGCCTATCAGCCTAATTTTCCTAATGCCTACGATGCCGACCATAAAGTCATTGTCAATAAAGGTCCGGTTATTAAAGTCAACGCCAATCATAACTACAGCTCGGAAAGCGTTTCGGCCGCAATGTTTGCCGACTGGTGTGAGCTGGCGGGCGTGCCTTACCAAAGCTATTCACACCGTTGTGATCTGCCCTGCGGCAGCACGATAGGGCCGATCACCTCTGCAAAATTGGGCATCCGCTCGATTGATGTCGGCAGTCCGATGTGGGCGATGCACAGCATCAGGGAAAGCGCCGGAGTTTTGGATCATGACTATATGATCAGGGCGTTGAAACAGTTTTTTGCTGCACAATAAGGCTTAGATAAAATACAAAAACGGAAAAGTGGCTATACTCACTCTAATGTCCTACACGCCAGAATAAATAAAAATGATCAACTTAGCAGGCGTTTTTTTTGGCCTAGTCTTATTGCTTTCACAGCAGGTCATTGCGAGTGATGTCGATGTCGAATATAAAGTTAAAGCAGGTTATTTATATAACTGAAGTTTCCTAAAAAAACATCAAGCCACCATGCGCAGCAATACGGCTACCAGCGAATTTTTCGTGGGTTTGCCAGGTTTGGGGCAAACCCTATCAAAATCTTCATTAAGTCCGGCTTCAGCGATAAGCC
>CANNNN010000307.1 GCA_947506075.1 Methylococcaceae bacterium | reverse complement strand
CTTTATTATTGAATAATCCTCAAGCACTTCTGGAGTAGCCATCATGGCAGAAAAAACATCCCGAAAACAAGTTCGCTATGAAAGAAACGACATCAATGCTGTTTTTAAAAAAAAGCCCGTTTTTTTTAACCAAATGCAGCAGGTAAAAATAATTAACGTTAGTAAACAGGGGATTGCAATTTGTAGCAGTCAGACATTAAAAAGAAACAACCACCTTAAGTTTTTACTTAGTTTCATAAAAGGTGAAAGTTTTTTTCTTGAGGGACAGGTTGTGCATGCTTTCAATAGACAAAGCGATTTTCAGTATGATGAGTTTATAGAACTGTTTATTGGAGGACTGGAATCGCCTGTGCCGCTACCTTTTAAATACGGCGTTCATTTTGAACAGCATTACCCCCGGTTCAGGGATTATCTGATTGAATCCGGCTGTAAAAATGGCTTTGAAGTCCAGCATTCAGATAAATTGCGCATGCGGCGTGGCGATTATCAACGATAAGCCTGAAATCGGCAGTTAGCCCGCTCGCATTAAATAAACCATCCCATCAGCAATGATGCATGTAGGGGTTTGCAGCTCCGTTACTCATGTTGTGTACATTGCCGAAGTCTTCAAATGTTTCGGTTGGAACTGTAAACCTCGACCGGCTTGGTATTTTATTTCTTGCGAACTACCCCCCTATTAAATTCAGTGGTTAGTTATTGTCTTTGTTTTTCGGGTCGGCTTGCTTGCGGCTTTTACTTTATGGAAGTTTTCGCTTTTGACCGGTAGCTTGCTGACGCTCTTAAGCGTCTTAACAGCTTGCTTGGTCCTGACAATACTTTTTTTAGACAAAACCGTGGTTTTGTTAATCACCTTAGTACCAGGTTTGGCTAGGTGAATGACCTTATGTTGAACCTTGCCGATGCGATTGAGATTGGGCTTAAGGCGGCTGGGAGTTGGTCGCACAAACTTATAGTTGCTTCGACTAGAGACGGGCGTTGCATGCGTAACAGCTCCATTGCCGCAATCCAGTTGATAAGGCGGACTGCCAGCTAAGTTGGTGGGCATGGTATTGATGTTTCTGGTCGGCTCGAAGCTGGCTTGACGGGCGAAGCTGGCATCCATTTTTTGCATCATTAACTTGTAACGTTCCTTGCTGGTCATACCGCCCATGACTACGCCGATCAGATGTCTGCCGTTTTGGTGCGCAGCGCCGATAAGATTGAATCCGGAACCGCAGGTGAAACCGGTTTTCATGCCTTCGGCACCCGGATAGTTGGCGGTAAATTTATTGATACCGCGCAGTTCCGTGCCTCTGAAATTAAAGCTGTGAGCAGCAAAGTAGTGATAATATTCGGGGAAATTGCGCTGCGCTTTCCAAGCCAGAACCGCCATATCCCTGGACGTGGTCACTTGCCAGTTGTTTGGCAGACCGGTCGCATTCATGAAATGTGAGTTGTACATGCCCAAAGCATGAGCCTTTTCCGTCATATTGACGGCGAAGTTTTCCTCGGTGTCGCCGAGATGCTCTGCAAGCACAACCGAGGCATCATTGGCGGAGCGGGTAATAATGGCCAAAATGGCGTCTTCGACGGTTAAATGCTCACCGCGTCTTAAGCCGAGCTTACTGTTGGGTTGTTGTGAGGCATGAGTCGAGGCGGTTAAGGTATCATACAGATGAATTTGCCCCGCTTTCAATGCGTCAAAGGTCATGTACAAGGTCATCAGTTTGGTTAGCGAGGCCGGATACCAGGACTGGGTCGCTTCCATTTCATGCAGGACATTGCCGTTATCCGCGTCAATAATGATTGCGGCATGGCGGCCATAACTGAGTTCGGACGCTGCCAACAGCCACAAGGCATTTAAAATAAGTAGCGTAAGTTTAACTTTGGACATTTAAAAGTGTTCTCAAAAAATCGATAAAAATAAGCACAAGTGCCGGTTTGTGGTATGTGAGACGGTTACGCTAAAATTAATACATTACTTTGAGAGAGGTCAATTTTAAAAAAGCGCCGATTATAAGCGGTGCGCGTCATAATGCGTAATCGAATTTTAAAGCTGTAATCTTTGCCAGTTCCCAAACTGGAGTCTGGGGACTAGAATTTCATGCAAGTGTAAGGCGGCACGCCCTGGCAAATCCCCCAGTAGCCGCCGACGTCCCCTTCATTGCTGGGCTTCCAGGCCTCTGAAAAGGCTTCGAACACCGCCCCCGACCAGCCTCGTTCAGCAAGTTTTTTAAACGTTGATTTGACGACCAGCGCCTGATTTTGTTTGCTTGCAACACTACAAGGCTTTTTAGAAGGTTTGCTGCCTTCTGGACCATTCGGCCAGCCAAATTCAGTCAGCATCACTTCTTTGCCGGGATAGGTCCGGCGTACATCGTCAATTCGAGCAATATGAAAATCAGCCGCCTTTTCCGGTGGCGTGCAGGAAAAAAAATCGGAATATTTATTTTCCCACCAGGGGAAAACATTGGCGCCTATCCAATCGACTTGAGTGCCGAAATTGGTCTGATGGCAAGGTCTGCTGCGGTTACACCATTCCCACCAGGTATCTATAGTGGTGATCGGTTGAGACACGCCGGCTTTACGCAAGGCGTCGATGCAACGGCTAATCTCGCCATCAAACTTATAGTCATGTCGGGTTCTGACTTCGGAGCCGCAGCTTAATTTTATGATGGTTTTGGGATAGGCAAGAGCCACCTCAATGCCGCTGGCTATCGATTTAGAATTGACGGCGAGATCATCATCCAGCCAGATGATAGCAATGACTTTAAGATGCCGGATTTCGGCGGCGGCGAAAGTATATTCCAGTCCATTCATGACCCCGTAAGTCATGATGCAACGAAAAGGAGTTTCTTTGACTAATTTATCCAACAGTTCATTAATCAATTCTTTAGACGGTTGCGCGCCATAATCGGGGTTAAGTTTGCCCACATAAGGGCTAAAATCGGCGCATTGCAACGCAGCTTTAGCAGCAGGTTTGGTTGTTGCTGTGCGCGCTGCTGCACTCTGGCAGATAACCAGCGTCATGGATGCCAGAATTACTAACAGTAACTGTTTCATCAAACTGAAGTTTCCCAGTTTTTCAGGAGCAAGAAATTTAGGTTCTGTTGACGTTTCATCTCACCCATAAAAGCACCGAAGAAAACGACAGCATCCCCATGTAATTAATAGCCTTTT
>CANNNN010000306.1 GCA_947506075.1 Methylococcaceae bacterium | reverse complement strand
GGCATTAACGATGCGCCCGCGTATCGTCAAAATCATGAAGAAATCGTTAAGGCGCTGCAAGAAGGCATAGCCCTGGCCGAAGGCATGAGTCCGTTGGCTGCGGAAGCTGACGAATACGGACATTTAAACGCCATGGAGTTTGAAAAATTGGTGCTGGAAAATGGCCGATGGAATAGTTCCGGCGAAAAGGTCACTGTTCCGTTGCGCAGTCTTTACGTCGCGGCAGGCACTTCCCCTAACACCATTTATCAAAGCGAATATCCGGACACCTTCGTGATGGATAAATGGTTTTTTCAGCGTTATGAGCCTGAGATGAATGGCGATGCTGTCGAACTGGTTGCTATGCATGATGAGGCTTTTCCCAAGCTTGGCAAACCCGCACCGCTGACGTCTTATCAAAAAGACGGAAAATTCATCAGTTTTTACGGTGATAATCATCCGGTATACGCAGGCAACGTGGTAAAAGCGATGGCCAGCGCCAAAAATGGTTACCCGTATGTGGTCAAGCTGTTTGAACGGGAATTGGCTGACTTAAATCCGGCGCAACAACCGGAGCGTGACTTGGCGTTAAAGTCCTTGTTTGCCCAGTTGGATGAGTCGTTAAAAGCCACTATCGTTGCCATTAACCGCCTGACGCCGACGATCATCGAAGTTGTGGTAAAAGCGCCGATGGCAGCAGAAAAATTCCATCCCGGGCAATTTTACCGTGTACAAAACTATGAGGCCTTTGCGCCTATCGTGGAAGGCACGACGCTGACTGCGGAGGGCTTGGCGCTGACCGGTGCCGAAGTCGATAAAGAGAAGGGCACGATTTCGCTGATTGTGCTGGAAATGGGTTCATCGTCACGGCTGTGTGCAACCTGGAAAGTTGGTGATCCGCTGGTGATCATGGGTGTAACCGGAGCACCTACCGACATTCCGACCGGACAAACCGTGTTGTTGCTCGGCGGCGGTCTGGGTAATGCGGTGCTGTTTTCAATCGGCAAGGCCTTGCGGGCGGCCGGCAATAAGGTCATCTATTTTGCCGGTTATAAATATGCGCAAGACAGGTTTAAAGTCGAGGATGTTGAAGCGGCCGCTGACCTGATTGTCTGGACGGTCGATAAAGGGGAGGGCGTTACTGCCTTTGTTCCGACGCGTCCCCAGGATAAAACTTTTGTCGGTAATATCCTGGAATGTATGCTGGCTTATGCTAAGGGAGAATTGGGCGAGCAGCCGATTTCGCTGGCCGATGTCGATCAGTTGGTCGTAATTGGTTCGGATCGGATGATGGCCGCAGTAAAAAGCGCGCGTTTCGATGTGTTAAAGCCGTATTTGAACAAGGCGCATCACGCGATCGGCTCGATCAACTCGCCGATGCAGTGCATGATGAAAGGCATTTGCGCCCAATGTATGTGCAAGCATATTGATGCGGAAACGGGTAAGGAATACTTTGTGTATTCTTGCTATAACCAGGATCAGGATCTGGATAAGGTTGATTTTCCGCATCTGAATGCCAGGTTGCGGCAAAACTCCGTGCAGGAAAAATTGTCCAATCTTTGGCTGGATTATTTGTTAGAAAAGCAGAAGGGGGGGGATAAGGATTAGCAATCAGGTTGTTGTAGGGCGGTTTCCTGTCGCGAAATTGCCCTACAACAGCAAATATTGGTTTAAATGTTGCTTAACAAAAATCTGTTGGTATAATGCAGGGCTTGAAGTTAAATAAGCTTCAGGCGCGTAGCTCAGTTGGTTAGAGCACCACCTTGACATGGTGGGGGTCGGTGGTTCGAGTCCACTCGTGCCTACCAAACATCTAAAGCACTGCTCCGCAGTGCTTTTTTTATTGTAGACACTAAAATAGATAGAAAATGCCGGTAATTACCCTTCCTGACGGATCCAAGCGCGAGTACGACTACGCTGTAACAGTGATGGATGTAGCTCTTTCTATCGGTTCAGGATTAGCTAAGGCTACTTTGGCCGGAAAAGTTAATGGTTTGTTGGTTGATGCCAGTACGTTAATCGAGCAGGATGCTTCGCTACAATTAATTACCGCAAAGGATGAAGACGGTATCACCGTTATTCGTCATTCGACGGCACATCTATTGGCTCAGGCCGTCAAACAATTATTTCCCTCAGCGCAAGTCACTATCGGGCCAGTTATCGAAAATGGTTTTTTTTATGACTTCGCCTATGAAAGACCTTTTACGCCGGACGATCTAGCCGCCATTGAAACAAAGATGGCGCAATTGGTTGCCGAAGATTATCCGATTCATCGTTCGGTGTTATCACGGGATCAGGCGGTAGACTATTTTAAAAGCATCGGCGAAGCCTATAAAGCCGAGATCATCGAATCCATTCCGGCCGATCAGGATTTATCCTTGTACGAGCAGGGCGGCTTTACCGATTTGTGCCGTGGTCCGCATGTGCCCAGCACCGGCAAGTTAAAAGTATTCAAGCTGATGAAAATTGCCGGGGCCTATTGGCGCGGTAATTCCGATAACGAAATGCTGCAACGCATTTACGGTACGGCCTGGGGCGATAAAAAAGAATTACAGGCTTATCTACATCGCCTGGAAGAAGCCGAAAAGCGCGATCATCGGAAGCTCGCTAAAACCCTGGATTTGTTTCATTCCCAGGAAGAAGCGCCCGGAATGGTGTTCTGGCATGAAAAAGGCTGGGTCATCTATCAACAGGTTGAACAGTATATCCGTGAGAAACTCCGGGTAAGCGGATACGGCGAAGTCAAAACGCCTCAGGTAGTTGATCGTTCTTTATGGGAAAGATCAGGTCACTGGGAAAAATTCGGTGACATGATTTTTACCACGCATTCCGAAAATCGCGATTACGCGATCAAGCCGATGAACTGCCCATGTCATGTCCAGATTTACAACCAAGGGCTTAAAAGCTACCGCGATTTGCCGATACGTCTGGCGGAATTCGGTTCCTGCCATCGCAACGAACCTTCCGGTACACTGCATGGCTTGATGCGAGTCAGAAACTTCGTTCAGGATGATGCGCATATCTTCTGTACCGAAGGCCAGATTCAGGAAGAAGTATCGACCTTTATCGACATGCTGTTCGATGTCTACAAAGATTTTGGCTTTGAAGAAGTTATTATCAAATTATCGACCCGTCCGGAAAACCGGGTAGGCGATGATTCGGTCTGGGACAAGGCTGAAAACGCTCTGG
>CANNNN010000305.1 GCA_947506075.1 Methylococcaceae bacterium | reverse complement strand
GCCCTGGCGTCAAGTTGCAACTGCCAGCGCTCATCCCGTTCCTCACCGTCAATATCAACCCTGCCACCGGCCAACTGCAAATTGCGTAGCTTGAATGAACTGTGCTTTTCGGCGACCTGAAAAGCAAAAGTTGCACCTGGCGACTTCCAGTATTTTGAACGCATGTCCGCCCTGCCCTGCTGACACAACAGTTCCTGGTTTTTCCAGGTGAAAGACGTACAGCGGATATTGACAATACTGAGGTCGTCGAAGGGTTTAGGCAGGCTTAACCTGGAAATTGTTAATGCCAGTTTTTGCTGATTTTGCGCCAAGTCGGTCAGGGCTATAGTGATATGTTCTAATTGCCATTGATCTCCGGCCAGGGTTCCAACCTTGAGTGCTATGCTATCCAATGCATAAGCAGTGGGCATTATTAAAACCAGGATGATGATTTTAATGACCGCTGTAAAGCGCGGCCACATTAACTTGGCCCAACACGAGACTGGAGCGTCAAGTTCTGCATTCCCATGCCGATGCATTGGAATGCTAATAAGGGCGGCCGGTTGGACTCCCTTATCCTTAATCTACACATTACCCGGGAAAAACGCCCGTAGACAAGTACCTGTCGCCCCGGTCGCAGATAATGACCACAATCACCGCCTGCTCAACTTCTTCGGACAATTTTAACGCCGCATGCACAGCGCCGCCGGATGATATGCCGGCAAAAATACCTTCCTGGGCAGCCAAGGCGCGGGTGACGTTTTCAGCCGATGCCTGACCCACATCGATAATCCTATCAACCCGCTCTGCCTGATAGATTTTCGGCAAATATTCCTTGGGCCAGCGCCGAATGCCGGGGATTTTAGACTCCCCTTCCGGCTGCACGCCAATTACCTGAATATCTGCGTTCTGTTCTTTCAAAAATTTTGACGTACCCATAATCGTGCCGGTCGTACCCATGGAGCTGACAAAATGGCTTATTTTACCCTGGGTATCGCGCCAGATTTCAGGTCCAGTGCCTTCATAATGCGCGCGCGGATTGTCGGGATTCGAAAACTGATCCAGCACTCTGCCCTTGCCGGCCGCTTCCATTACCCTGGATAAATCGATCGCCGCCTCCATGCTGCCGGAAGCCGGTGTCAAAATAATTTCGGCACCGTAGGCTTTCATCGACGCCCTGCGCTCTTCACTCATGTTATCCGGCATGATCAAGGTCATTTTATAACCCTTGATCGCCGCAGCCATCGCCAAGGCTATGCCGGTATTGCCGCTGGTCGCCTCAATCAAGCGGTCGCCGGGTTTGATCTCGCCTCTTAATTCCGCATGTTTAATCATACTGAGCGCCGGACGGTCTTTTACCGAACCGGCCGGATTATTGCCTTCCAGCTTGACCAATATAATATTAGTGGTATTGCCGGGCAAACGTTGCAGCCTGACTAATGGCGTGTTGCCGACGAAAGATTCAATGGTGGGGAAAGTCATGATAGTCATCGGAATGGTTAAGGGTTCAAGACTAAAGGCGAAGGGCTAAAGGTGTGTCTTTCGCCTTTTGCCTTTAGTCTACTTTTGAAAATGATGCGTAGGGCATTGATCGCTTCTAAGGCTGATGACAGGCCAGTTGGCTGCTTTGGCGAATTCGCTGAGTATTTGATCAGGGTCGACGGCAACCGGATGATCTACTCGCTTCAGCAAGGGTAAATCATTGTGGGAGTCACTGTAGAACCAGCTGCCTTGCATCGTTTCGGCTGAGTCGTTTAACCAGGCTTCCAGCAATTTAACTTTGCCTTCTTGAAAACAGGGAATGTCGATAAAACCACCGGTATAGCGGCCAGCGATAAATTCCGGCGTGGTCGCCAGCAGGTTTTTAATACCATATAGCTCAACTATCGGCTCGGTAACAAAACGGTTGGTTGCGGTAATGACCAGCAAGGTGTCGCCCCTGCTTTTATGCTGATCTATCAGCTGCTGCGCGGACTCTAATAGTATCGGCTTGATCATTTGCTCTACAAATTGCGCCCGCCATTGATAAAGCTGCTCAGGATTGTGCTCTGCTAAGGGTTTTAATGAAAAATTAAGAAACTCGACAATATCCAGCGTACCTTGTTTATAGTCATCGTAGAACTTGGCATTGGCACTTTCATAGTAATCTTTATCAACGATGCCTTGATCGACAAGAAACTGGCCCCATAGATAGTCGCTGTCATCGGCAATCAGCGTGTTATCCAAATCAAAAATTGCTAAACTCACATTTAAACCTGTCTCAAGTAATTAAAAAGCCCGTACACGCTGGCATCTGCACTGTATTTATGGAACAATGAGGTCATTAATTTAACTTACTAACCTATTCTGTAATTTTACCATTAGCAAGATTAAAGAACTAGGAAAGGTAAAGACACAGGTTTTAACATGATTGACTCTAAAGGATACCGACCGAATGTCGGGATCATCCTTTGCAATGACGAGGGTCGCGTGTTCTGGGCAAAACGAATGGGTGTAAGCTCATGGCAATTTCCGCAAGGCGGGATTAATCCGAATGAAGATCCAGAAGCCGCGATGTATCGAGAGTTGTGGGAAGAAACAGGACTGCAACAGCAACATGTCCAAATACTTGGACGTACCCGCTATTGGCTGAGATATCAGCTGCCTGAGCGCTATATACGCAAAAATTCACTGCCGTTATGCATAGGCCAGAAACAAATCTGGTATCTGCTGCGCTTGATCACGCTTGAATCCAATGTGCGTTTTGATTTGTGTGCCAAACCGGAATTTGATGACTGGCGCTGGGTGGATTATTGGGACCCGCTAAAAGACGTGGTGTATTTCAAGCGCAAGGTTTATCAAAAAGCGATGAGTGAGTTGGGCGTTATTCTGACCGTCGACACGGTCCCTGTCAGTGCCGCAGGGTATTTAGCTAAGGTTGCTGAGCATGCAAAAGGAAAAAAGCGCAAGTCATAGGATTGTGCCAAGCTTCTATGTCCTTAGGTAAGTCGCAAAAAAATCCCTCATTAAATACAGAGAAAAATGAAACGCGGACGACACTGATTGGACGGATACTCTAGACGTTGAGGTTCACCAACTTACGTTTGTAAATCAGTCATTATCCGCTTGATCCGTGTCATCCGTGTGCTATAAAAAATCAGCTGAGTTGGATATTATTTATTGCAAGTTACCTTGTAGCTGTTTTTTTAAT
>CANNNN010000304.1 GCA_947506075.1 Methylococcaceae bacterium | reverse complement strand
TATTATTGATGCCTGGACCCTGATCCAGCGAGAGGATGTCGAGGCCGCTTGTACCCGCTTGATCGAGCGGGCAAAACACCAGTAAGCCGCCAGCACCGCCGGTATGCTTGACCAGGTTGGTGGCAAGTTCGGTCACTATCAGCGACGCCTGATCCAGGCGCAAGGCATCAAAGCCCAGCTCGCGGCACAGTGCAGTAGCCAGACGCCGGGCTTCCGCGACCTGACTGTGCTCTTCAATTCTTAATTGCCGGGTAAATATCATAATAAAAATACAAGTCAGGTAGGGTGCGCATCGCGCACCATTTTTTTATCCGAGATTTCAATTTTGCTGCAAGGTGTTAGCTGCGCAATGCGCACCCTACCTGACTTACACTATTTCCATAAAGCAATGGTCACCCGCGTACCCAGGCCCGGCTCTGACCACAGTTCGAAGTCCTTTACCAGACGTTTTGACCCGCCCAAACCAAGACCCAAACCGCTACCGGAGGTATAGCCATCGGTCATCGCTTGCTCGATATCGGCAATGCCAGCGCCCTGATCCTCAATGGTCATTCGGAGTCCTAGTCGATTGCTGTCTTCCACGCTTTCCAGTCGCGCCGTGCCACCGCCACCGTATAGCAACGCGTTGCGGCCCAGTTCGCTGGCGGCGGTCACCATCTTGGTTTGCTCGACCAGCGTAAAACCCAGCTCGACCATCCGGGCCCGCAGCTTCTGGCGAACCTGTACCAGGTCTTCATCGCTTTGCAAGGGCAGGATTTCAAAGTGGGTAGGCTTCATCGCGGACTTCAGCTGAGCTTTGCTTGACCAGGGTTTGCAGCAGGGCAATGCCTTTATCCACATTCAATGCGGTATGAACGTTGTTCAATGATAAGCCCAGCTCGACGATGGTGATGGCGACCGCCGGACGGATGCCGACCACGACCGCATGCGCACCGAGCATCTGGCTCAGCGCCGCCATGTTGCCCAGCATCCGGCCGATGAACGAGTCGACGATTTCAACGGTGGACAGGTCTATCAAGACGCCTTTGGCCTGCTTTTTGACTACCTGGGCGGTCAGGTCGTCCTGCAAACGCAGCACCAGGCGGTCGTGCAAATCCACCTGGATACTGACCAGCAGGAACTCGCCCACTTGAAGTATCGGTATCTGTTCCATAAAACCCTACTTAAACGCGTGGCGCTTGCTGAATAACGGTGCAGTCGATTTGCCGGAACGCGTAAGCCAGCGCATCGGCCAGGGTCGCCTTGGTCACCACGTCGCCAAAGGCCACCCCCAGATGCACCATGGTCTGCGCAATCTGTGGCCGGATGCCGCAGATAATGCATTGCGCGCCCATCAGCCGTGCGGCGGCAACGGTTTTGAGTAAATTCTGGGCGATCAAGGTGTCCACGATAGGCACGCCGGTAATGTCGACGATGGCGATGCGACTACCAGTATCGACGATGCTTTGCAGCAGGTTTTCCATGACTACCTGGGTGCGGCTGCTGTCAAGTGTACCGATCAGCGGCACAGCCAGGATGCCTTCCCAGAGCTTCACGACAGGGGTGGACAGCTCGAGCATTTCCATCTGTTGACGCTTTATGATTTCTTCGCGACTCTTTTGAAACACCTCTGTCGTATACAGCCCCAGCTTGTCGAGCAGTACGGTGGCGGTCCACATCTCATCGGCCAACGCCACCGCATCTTGCCCCAATTCCTTGCGCAGATGGGCCAATAACGTCTGCTTCAGCGAAAACACGAAGGTAGCCGTTTCCGAAGGCGAAAAGCCCTGAATGGCGCGAGAACGTGACACGCTGGCCAGAAAATCCAGCACAGGCTTCCATTCCGGCGAGTTGATGTCGGTCAGACTGCCGGAGCGGCAGGCGGGGGTAAACAGCGCCAGGAACTCGGCCGATTGACGGCACAAGTCGGGTTCCGAGATCAAATCCTGCCGTGCCGAGAGTGCGGTCAACTGCTCGCGCAGCCAGTCTTCGAGCATGATTTTTTCGTGGCGTGTGAAAATTTCGGTGAGGCGGTTGATTTTGTTGGCGGTCATGTTTTTGGTCCGATATGAATGTTGGCGGTCAGATCGAGTGGCCGACTCCGACTGCGCAATAGGCGCTGCAAAACGCAGAAAGAGACTTCAGTTGTTAATTTTACACTTATTCAAGGTATAAGTGTAAGCAAATACTTACCTATTTAAGCCATAACACTAGTGTCTTTGCCTATGCCTGGCCAGCTATTGGGTAGCTCGGATATTTAGCATGAAGTTGTTCATTTTAATACATCGGAGTATGCTTAAATCGTTGTATTTGGCAGTCTTGTTGTCGCTATATGCAAAACACCGGCATGCCGTTGTCAACGCATCAACTTTCATAAAAATCCACCCTTTATTTTGGAGCGAATATCATGAGCAAAGAACAAAAAAGCAATAAAGAAGACAAGAAAAAACCGGCGCTGAGTCCGAAAGAAAAAAAGGCGGTTAAAAAATCCAAAAAAGATGCCAAGTAAAGTAGCTGGCAAAAAATAAACCAGATCGACTACCTTCTTAGGAAGGATATAAAATAACTTAAACTGATGGCTTAAGGCGATTTCCAGTAATAAATAGCCCCTGCTTAGCAGATTCTATTAATCACCACGAAGGCACGAAGAAAGGCCAGGTAATTCTGCCTGCAATTCAAGGCAAGTTCACAACGCATACCCTAAATTTTTCCTAACTATTTATCGTACTTCGTGTCTTCGTGGTGAATAAAAATCCTTAACTTGGCTCTACTCTTCCGTATAAATAACCTTAGGTTATTTATACGCCATTAAATAATCCCTACGCATCCAAAGCTGGCTTAATACCGATCGCAACTGAACGACTGACTAATGACTGGCTGAATCTTGCGTTGCCTGTTTTGCAACTGCTTTCTGCTGTTGCGAGACATAGGTTCCACCCATAACCACCGCCATTATCAACAGATAGACCACCGAAGCAACGCGCCTAGCTTTTTTACTCTGCTCATAGCTGCTCATAACCGACCCCCGAAATCCTGAAAAGTGCCATCATACAATACTTGCTAATGTCACCGATAAAAAATCCTCAAGCCCATCATACCAATACCGCTGCACTTATTGATGCCATCAATGATTAAGCGACATTAAATCAGACGTCTGATCGGGTCGGGGTAACGGGATTGCGCCCGTTACCTCTC
>CANNNN010000303.1 GCA_947506075.1 Methylococcaceae bacterium | reverse complement strand
TGGCTGGAAGGCTTCGGGCTCGGTGTGGCCGGTTCTTTTGGCAATCCGGATAAGCAGGCTCTCAAAAATCAAGCTACACCTCTGGGTAGAACCAATTATCTTGATTATGCGAAGCCAATTACTGCCGGTGCCGTAACGACAGCTGATGGTGCTACTTCTCGCATTTATCCGCAGGCTTACTGGTTTGCCGGGCCGTTTGGGGCTATGGGGGAATATGTTGTTTCGACTCAGCACCTCAGTAGTACCGCAGGAACTGTTAGAAAGGTTACGCAAGAAAACAAAGCCTGGCAGATTCTGGCTTCTTATGTGGTCACTGGCGAGGACAATACCTTTTCCGGCGTCAAACCGATACGGAATTTCGATCCGCTGAAAGGTAACTGGGGCGCCTTGCAGTTCGCCGCACGCTATAGCGAACTGGATGTCGATAATTCTACCTTCGTTATTCTTGATCCGAGCAGGTCGGCTACCAAAGCTCGCGCCTGGACCTTAGGCGCCAACTGGTATTTAAACAGCAATGCGATCATTCGTGCGGATTACGAAAATGTCTCCTTTAGCGGCGGCGCGGGATCTATAACAAGGGTAACCGACCGTCCAAACGAACAAGTTTTCGCCACGCGTTTCCAATTATCGTTTTAATCATTTGAGTTAAGGATTTTATTTATGAATAAAAATTTTATCAATATCGTCTTTGCAGCCGTCCTGGTCGTACTGGCGGCCGGTGAAGTGCGTGCGGCGGAGATTACGCTGCTAAATGTCTCTTATGACCCGACCCGTGAACTGTACAAGGATTATAACAGCGCCTTTGCCAAATACTGGAAAGTAAAAACCGGCGATGACGTGACCATCAATCAATCCCACGGCGGTTCCGGAAAACAGGCGCGTTCGGTATTGGAAGGTCTGGAAGCCGACGTGGTAACGCTGGCCTTGGGCTTTGACGTGGACGTGCTCTATCAGAAGCGCAAACTGATCCCGGAAAACTGGCAAAGTTTGCTGCCTAACAACAGCTCTCCTTATACCTCGACCATCGTATTTCTGGTGCGCAAGGGCAATCCGCTGAAAATCAAGGATTGGGATGACATCGTCAAACCGGGCGTCAGCATCGTGACGCCGAATCCTAAAACCTCCGGCGGCGCGCGTTGGAACTATCTGGGCGCCTGGGTTTATGCGCTTAAAGCAAACAATAATGATGAAGCGGCGGCTAAAGCCTTTGTCGGCAAGCTATACAAAAATGCGGCAGTATTGGACACCGGCGCTCGTGGTTCCACGACTACCTTCATCGAACGCGAAATCGGCGATGTATTGATAGCCTGGGAAAACGAAGCCTATTTGGCCTTGAAAGAATTCGGCCCGGACAAGTTTGAAATCGTTACGCCTTCTTTAAGTGTATTGGCTGAGCCGCCGGTTGCCGTAGTCGAAGATGTGACGCGCAAGCACGGCACTACCGAAGTCGCGACCGAGTATCTGAACTATCTGTACAGCAAGGAAGCTCAGGACATCATCGGCAAAAACTTCTATCGTCCTACCGATCCTGAGATTGCGGCCAAGTATGCCAAGCAATTTAAGTCTCTGGAGTTGGTGTCTATAGCTAAGTTTGGCGGCTGGGATGCCGCTCAGAAAAAGCATTTTGCCGATGACGGCGTGTTTGATCAGATCTACGGGCCGGGAAAATAACCACTTGTATACATCGTTCCCACGCTCCGGCGTGGGAACGTGGTTAGTGTGACGCTCCGGCGTCGCGATAAGTAGGAGAGATTATGTCACAAAGCAGTATTATGCCGGGTTTTCGCCCGACCCTCGGGTTCACCGTGGTTTATTTGAGTCTGGTGGTTTTAATTCCGTTAAGCACGCTGGTGTTTCAAAGCTTTAAGCTGAATTGGGAGGACTATGTCCATATCATTACCAATAAGCGGGTGCTGTCGTCGTTTCGGGTCAGCTTTTCGACCGCGCTGATCGCTGCGTTGATTGCCAGTTTCTTTGGCTTTATTGTCGCCTGGGTGCTGGTTCGTTATTCCTTTTTCGGCAAGCGTTTTTTCCATGCCCTTATCGATTTTCCGTTTGCACTGCCGACAGCGGTTGCAGGTATTGTATTGGCGACTATTTTTCAGCCCAGCGGTTTTCTGGGTAAATTGCTGATTGATACGATTGGTGTGCAAGTGGCGTTTAAACCGCTGGGTATAGTCATGGCGCTGATTTTTATCAGCATCCCGTTTGTGGTACGCACCGTCGAACCGGTCTTGCTGGAATTTGAAGCCTCTATGGAAGAGGCGGCATCCAGCCTGGGGGCCACGCGAGTGCAGGTCTTTAGCAAAATCATTTTTCCGAATGTGTTCCCGGCCTTGCTGACCGGTTTTGCGCTGGCCTTTGCAAGAGGCGTCGGGGAGTACGGCTCGGTCATCTTTATTGCCGGCAATCTGCCCTATGTATCGGAAATTGTGCCGCTCTTGATTGTGACCAAACTGGAACAATTTGATATTGAAGGCGCCACGGCGATTGCATTGACCATGCTGGTGATCTCGTTCGTGCTGCTGTTATTGATCAATTTGCTGCAACTCTGGGTGCGGAAACGCTCCGGACAATTATGAGGATGATCCGACTATGAACGCCATTACCCAAGCAATAAACCCGGTCAAGCTGGTTGAGCATAAGCATCTGGCTTTACAGGATGCAGACTGGGTCAGATGGAGTTTGATTGCGATTGCAGTCAGCTTTATCGGTCTGTTTATCTGTCTGCCCTTAGGTCTGGTTATTGTTAAAGCCTTCTCCAAAGGCTTAGAGGCCTATGCCTCTGCATTAGCCGAGCCCGACACCTTGGCTGCGATCAGGCTGACTTTATTGACTGCTGCAGTTACCGTGCCGTTGAATACGGTCTTCGGTGTTGCTGCCGCCTGGGCCATTACCCGCTTTGACTTTAAAGGAAAAAGCTTGTTGACCACCTTGATCGACCTGCCGTTTTCCGTGTCGCCGGTTATTTCGGGCTTGATTTTCGTGCTGTTATTCGGTGCCGAGGGTTGGTTTGGCGACTGGCTGATAGAACATGATGTGAAAATCATCTTTGCGGCTCCCGGCATTATCCTGGCAACCTTGTTTATTACCTTTCCGTTCGTGGCAAGGCAGTTGATTCCTCTGATGCAGGAGATGGGCAATCAGGAAGAAGAGGCCGCGCTGTCCTTAGGCGCGAGCGGCTGGAAAATGTTTTGGTCGGTGACCTTGCCCAACATTAAAT
>CANNNN010000302.1 GCA_947506075.1 Methylococcaceae bacterium | reverse complement strand
TAAATTCATTAATTTTAGCGTCAGGGACGTACTGCTATTATGAAATTCGATAGCCGTTAAAAGCAAAATCATTTTTATTCAAATAGTTATAAGTCAGACAGACTCCTAGGAAAAGCGACCATTGCGTTTTTCCAAAAAATGCCGTTCCAGTTTTTGAAAATAAGCATAAACACCATAAAGAAATGCGCTCGCTATCGGCAGCGCAAAGTACCAGTGCTCTTTGGCGTAATCCAAAAAGATTAATATTTCCTGACCATAAATATAAGCCGGCGTAATCGTAATCGCAGCCCAGACCCACGCGCTAATCAGGTTAATGAGCGCAAACTTTTTAGCCGAATATTTAGTAATGCCTATCGACATCGGAATAACGGTGCGCAAACCATACATATAACGCTGAATAAAAATAATCGGCCAACCGTATTTTTTTAACAACAAATGCGCTATTGCAAACTTACGCCTTTGCTTATGCAGTTTTCTATGAATAAAGCCTTTATTGAAACGACCAATGTAAAAATAGATTTGATCGCCGGTGAATCCGCCCAGACCCGCGACAAAAATCGACATGAAATAGCTCATGTCGCCGGTATGGGTCATGATGCCAGCCATGATCAGACCCATTTCTCCTTCCACGATGCTCCAAAGGAATAAAATAACGTAACCGTATTCCTTGAGCCAACCGATAAATAATTCTTCCATAAAAGCCTTAATGTCGTTGTGATATTGCTTTAATTACAAGCCTGTCGTGTTTGTACATCACGGCACTATTCAAAAAAACCATATAAATACATGACTTCTTCCTCGCCTGCCAGGATAAATTTCACGTCCTCATCGGACATTTCAACATCCAGATAGTAAGGCTCTTCAGCATCATCGAAATAATCGGATTTCAGGTAAAACTCATCGTCGCTTTCTTTAACCAGCGTCATCAGATAACTGTCTTTATCTTCGTTCTGATCGATATTTTTTAACGTAAAACTTACGCTCAGACCATCGGCAGCAACGACAGGACTTTCGTCGATCTGTTCATATTCACAGGCAATATCACCCTCCTCTTCTATGAATACATAAGTCATTGAAAAATTTTTTAAACGATTAAAATCTACTGACATTACATTACTCCTAACATATTATTTAACGCCTTTTTGGCATATTTGGCCTGTTCAGCCGGAACTGAAATTTGATTAACCACCTGCCCTGAAGCCAGATTTTCCAATATCCAGGCCAGATGTTGCGGATCGGTTCTGAACATCGTTGAACACATGCACAAGGTAGGCGACATGAAATGCACGTTTTTACCCTGCGCCTTACACTCTTCATGCAGGCGGTTGACCAGATTCAATTCGGTCGCCACCAGCCAGCGGGTGTTCGGTTCTGCCTCCCGCACTGTTTTTAAAATGTACTCGGTAGAGCCGATATAATCCGATTTCTGACAGACATCAAAAGGCGCTTCCGGATGCGAAATGACCTTGGTTTCGGGGAAACGTTCAAGGAATTTGTCGATCTGTTCCGGCTTGAAGACCTGATGCACGGAGCAATAGCCGTTCCAGAGGATGATCTTGGCATTGCGGATTTGCTGTTCGGTCAAGCCCCCCATCGGTTTAGTAAAGTCCCAAGTGACCATGTCTTCCAGCGGTATGCCCATCCGGTAACCAGTATTGCGGCCCAGATGCTGGTCAGGAAAAAACAGCACTTTCTGTTTTTTAGCAAAGCTCCATTCTAAAATTTTCTGCGCATTGGACGAAGTACAGACTATGCCGTCATGTTTGCCGCAAAAGGCTTTAAGATCGGCCGCAGAATTGATATAGGTAATCGGCGTGACTTCAGTTTCCACATCGATGACCTGAGCCAATTCATCCCAACACTTTTGCACCTTAAGCAGATTGGCCATGTCGGCCATTGAGCAGCCTGCCGCCATATCCGGCAAGATCGCAATCTGCTCCGGCCGGGATAATATATCGGCGACTTCGGCCATAAAATGCACACCGCAAAATACGATGTATTCGGCATCCGATTGGGCGGCATCCCGGGACAATTTTAACGAATCGCCGGAAAAATCGGCATGTTTGAACACTTCGTCGCGCTGATAATGATGGCCGAGCACCACGCAACGGTGGCCAAGCTTGGCTTTGGCGGCGATAATTTTAGCATCGCATTCCTCATCGCTGAGCAAGGCGTAATCTTGAATGAGTAATGGGGTATTGGTCATTTGTTTGCTCGTTCCCAAGCTCCAGCTTGGGGATGCAGTATGCGAAGCTCCAGCTTCGCGTACTTCTGGAAACTGGGTTCCCAAGCCGGAGCTTGGGAACGAGTGTGAAAATCTCTTAATCCTTAACTTTTTCTTTCCCTGCTGGCTTGATTAAGCGTATACCCAGTTCCTTCAACTGCTCGTCAGTAACAACAGCCGGTGCACTGACCAAAGGACAGGCCGCCGATTGCGTCTTCGGAAAAGCTATCACGTCACGTATCGAACTTGACCCGGTCATCAACATGACCAGACGATCCAGACCGAACGCCAATCCGCCATGCGGAGGCGCACCGTATTTTAACGCATCAAGCAGGAAGCCGAATTTTTCTCTAGCTTCGTCTTCGCCTATACCTAAAATCTCCAATACCGTTTGCTGCATAGAACTACGATTGATACGAATCGATCCGCCGCCGACTTCGGTGCCATTCAATACCAGATCATAAGCGCGCGACAAAGCAGCGCCCGGATTGGCGACCAGTTCTTCGACCGAACAGCTAGGCGCGGTAAACGGGTGATGGATAGCGTTGTATCGGCCAGTTTTCTCATCCCAGTCGAACATCGGGAAATCAATCACCCAGACCGGTTTCCATTCGCCTTGCAGCAGGTTAAGATCATGTCCCAACTTGACCCGCAACGCGCCCATCGCTTCGTTAACGATGCTGGCTTTATCCGCACCGAAGAAAATCAAATCGCCGTTTTGCGCGCCGGTCTTGGCCAACACACTGTCCCAAACTTCAGCCGGAGCGAATTTAACAATAGGCGATTGTAAGCCGTCGACACCTGCTGCAAGATCGTTTACCTTGATATAAGCCAGGCCTCGAGCGCCGTAAATGCTGACATATTTGGTTAACGCATCGATATCTTTGCGGCTTAAATCGCCTGCATTCGGTACGCGCATCGCAACGACACGGCCTTTAGGATCATTGGCTGGCGCCGAGAACACCTTGAAATCAACGTCTTTCATGTCTTCGGCAATATC
>CANNNN010000301.1 GCA_947506075.1 Methylococcaceae bacterium | reverse complement strand
TACCGGAGCGCTGCCTGGGCGGCAGTCTTAGCGGTTCTGATCGAGTAGCCGTGTCTTCCGGTTCGACGGGTCAGCCAACGTTTTGGCCTCGCTCTGTCGAACATGAACTGGACGTAGCGTTGCGCTTCGAACAGGTCTTTTATGACAGTTTTCGTACCCATGAACGCAGCACCTTGGCCGTGGTTTGCTTCGCGTTGGGCAACTGGGTAGGTGGCTTGTATACCACTTCCTGCTGTTGGCATCTGGCTCGCAAGGGTTATCCGCTGATGGTAGCGACACCCGGTAACAATAAAGCGGAAATTTTTAGTGTCGTACGCGAGATGGCCCCCCACTTTGAGCAAATAGTATTACTGGGCTATCCACCCTTCGTTAAAGACGTGATCGACGCCGGTGCCGCCGAAGGTATCGAGTGGAGCCGCTTTAGCCCCAAGTTAGTCTTTGCAGGCGAAGTGTTTAGCGAGGAATGGCGGAGCTTGATGGGACGCCGCATCGGTTCGGTGTCTCCGTGTCATGATTCCGCGTCGCTGTACGGCACTGCCGATGGCGGTGTGCTCGGTAACGAAACCCCGTTCAGTATTGCAATACGCCGCTGGCTGGCAGCACATCCTGAGGCGGCTCGTCACTTGTTTGGCGAATCACGCTTGCCAACGCTGGTGCAATACGATCCGATCAGCCGGTTCTTCGAAATGTACGAGGGCACCCTGGTGGTTTCTGGTGAGAATAGTGTGCCATTGCTGCGTTATCACATTGCTGATAAAGGAGGATTGTTGAGCTTTGATGAAATGTGGTGCTTTCTGAAAGAACAAGGCGTGTATTCCGTTGAAGAACTTGGGCTGAACAAGGATTTTCAACCCCGCAATTTGCCCTTTGTTTATGTGTTCGGACGGGCGGATTTCACCGTGTCCTATTATGGTGCCAATATTTATCCGGAGAACGTCACTGTCGGTCTGGAACAGTCGGAAATCGTGAAGTGGGTGACCGGCAAATTTGTGCTGGAAACACGCGAAAACGAAGAGGGCGATAAGTATTTGCACATTGCTGTAGAACTATTGCCAGGCATTGAGCCAGAACAAGTTATGGCGCCCGTGATCGCAGCATCCATTCGAGCGCAGTTATTACGCTTGAACAGCGAATTCGCTAATTACACGCCAGTGGAGCGGCAATTGCCTAACATTATGCTGTGTTCGTTCGCAGAACCTGAGTATTTCCAGGCAGGCGTAAAGCATCGATATACCCGTAGATGAGCGTATGCATAGCCTCTGTAACATCCTAGGCAAGGACGTCCCCATTCAAAATGCAGCGATTTTACTCAGTTTAATGTTGGTTGGGAGGCAGGGAGATGTCTTATTTCATATAAAATGGATTAGAATAAATACCTAACTGACTATTTTATAATAAATAAATGAGAATAAGTCATCATTTTTTTGATCAAAAATCCTTTATAATTATTTTTAATGGTTGTTTGCTCTCTAAAAGTGACAATAAGATTTTCATATTACGACAAGAAGAAAAAAAGCATGGCGGGTGTGTGGATAATAGGTAATCACGTAAAGGTTCAGGGCATGAACAAAGATTTTATAATACTTTCTTATGCCTTCACTTTAGGTGGCTGTGTTGAAATGATTTTGGAGTCTACAGAAGGCGTTCGATATTTTCTAAAGCGGAGGAAATCGGAAATATCAGGCATTGAAGATCAATACGTTTTTGATGGCAACTAGCGTCTATAGCGACAAATTGTTAAATTACACGAAATTATTATCACTCCAGAGATGCCTACTATGATTGACAAACTATTTCTCTTGTTAATGGCGTTATTTGCGCCATTAACTCTTGCTGTCGGTGAAGAGCAGCAAAGAAATGGCGTGGTGTCGTTTGCATCCATCACGGTGAATCCATTTTCTGAAGAGGATCATTCATGCTGATCAACTGCGTCGCCTATCAGGAAGGGAAAAAACTTAAAGACATTACAATTGAGGAAACCAGTGATTATTTAACGGTACCTGATTGCTTTGTCTGGGTTGCCTTACAGGATGCCGAACTGGCTGAACTGGAAACAATGCGTGATGAATTTGATTTACATGCGCTTGCTGTTGAGGATGCCTGGCACAGCCATCAACGTCCAAAGATTGAGGAGTATGGTGATTCGGTCTTTGCCGTGATGCAACTGGTGGAAATGGCTGGCGATCAGTTATTAGTCGGCGAAGTGGATGTCTTCGTCGGCATTAACTATGTGCTTTCAGTGCGCAATCGCAGTCGCGAGGGCTTCCTCGGGGTGCGTGCACGATGTGAAGGAGAACCACATTTATTAAGCCAAGGCGCAGGCTTCGTGCTCTATGCGCTGATGGATGCTGTCGTTGATCGCTATTTTCCGGTACTGGATGCACTTGAAACTGAACTGGAAAATATTGAGGAGCATATTTTCGTCAAAGGTTCGGCACGTTCCAATATTGAACGGCTTTACGCATTAAAGCGCAAGGTAATGACGCTTAAACATGCAGTGGCACCGTTAATGGAAGATACCGGTAAATTGCATCGAGGGCGCGTACCGAAAATCTGCACCAATACTCAGGAATATTTTCGCGATGTTTATGATCATCTCAACCATATCAATAGCTCAATAGACACCATACGTGACACCATAGGTACAGCGATTCAGGTCAATCTGTCGATGGTGACAATAGAAGAAGGCGAGGTCACGAAAAGGCTAGCTGCTTGGGCTGGATTATTCGCGGTTGCTACAGCTTTCGCCGGAATCTGGGGTATGAACTTTGAAGTTATGCCGGAATTGCATTTGAAATATGGTTATCCAGCGGCGCTAACCTTAATTGTCTTGGTCTGCGGAATTTTGTATCGCCGCTTCAAAAAAGCGGGATGGCTATAAGCTATAAATTCTCTTCCATTGCAAATAAGACGGTTGCCCCGGTCCTGTTCAGTTAATACAAACCAACTCCTGGCAATCTTATATGCTGGTTCTGGATAGCAGGGGTGCGGAATGTCGGGTTTAAGACCATGGCTTTAACGCATTGTCCGACCGATACCACGCGTTGTTCATGGTCTTGTATAATCACGGCATCAATCAGCTCTGGTAAACCTAATTCGTCAACCATACCTGCTACAAGGCCTAGATGATCTAAATTGTCATCAGTGTTTCCATATTTTTGCCTACACAGGAACTAATCGCGCCATGAGTGCGCGCATAAGGTCGAACAAAGGTATTCCAGTGATTATTGCATTTTGAACGGCTCGAATGGTAT
>CANNNN010000300.1 GCA_947506075.1 Methylococcaceae bacterium | reverse complement strand
CCGTCGCATAATGGTTGCAAAAACCGGTTTTGGTTTCAAACAGGAAACTCTCAATAGGATTGTTCGGCATCAACGGCGGCTGCAAGCTGTAGCGAAAATGTTGCTGACGAAAATAGTCCAGTACTTGCTGAATAAACAGCTCCGGCTTAGCCTCAAATCCCTGCAGCTGTTTAACCAGCTCGACGATACGCTGGGAAGGCGCTCCGGGCAGTTGCAGATTTTCCCGGTATTCGGTTTTGGTGATGTAACCGGTATTGTAGTGCGGGTACGAAACCAAGGAATACTCCGCCGCCGCACCGGATTTATGCTGACCGGTGAGCTGATAGTTACCGTTGCGCTGCACCGAGGCATCAAACTGGATCGGCATGTCCAGCGCATAAACCCAGTTATGGCTTTGCGGTTCCAGCAGCAAGGTGTATTGATAGGCTTTTCCGGAAAACTTAAGTTCGTCCTGGTAATACACCACATAATCATTGTGCGACATGCGCCAAACCGTGCCGTCGGTATAGGAAAAAACCGGGCCTCGCCAGTACAGCTGATTCTTCGGCGGCACCTCGCCGTTAAACTTAACCCGGAACGCCAATTGCGGCGACAAGGCCATACGGTTAATAGACCCCGGTTCCAGCGTCTCGCTTAAGCCCGACTGGGCCTGATTCGTGCTGCTATTCATCAATCCCCATACCGGTGCCTGCACCCTTGGAAACAGGACGAAAATAATCGCCGTCAACGGTAGCGCCTGAAGCATCAGTTTCGCTGCAGTGCGAAAAGCCGCCTTGTTTTGCATCTGACCGCTGTTGATCGTCACCAGAGCCGCCAATAACACGCAGCAAACCAGCAGGCTGTAACCGGCCATCGCAATTGACTGCTGATAAAGAAACTGCGACGCTGCAACAATAAACGCCAAATAACTAACCAGATATACATCGCGTTTCTTGTTCAGCTCCAGCAGCTTAAGACCCAGGGCCGCAACAAAAACAGCCGTTCCGGCGTCCCTGCCCCATATTCCACGATGCTGGCTAATCAGCAAGCCGATACCAACAAGAGTTAACAGAAAAATGACCTTGCCATTGGGCAGATAGCGCGGCCGCCAAACCGCCAACAACCGCCAGCACAACAAAGCAAAAAACAACACCGACAAGGGTGCAGGCACATGGCTGATATGCGGCAGGGTAATCAGGCCGATTGCGCTTAGCAGCAATAATAAAACGCGTGGATTAAGTTGATTTTCCATAGACTTAAATCTAAAAACCTCAGTTCACCACAGAGACACGAAGAACACAGAGTAAAATCATTGGGTGAACTTTAGTGCGTTGATTCTCTGTGAACGCTGTGCCTCTGTGGTTAAAATTTACCATTCCTAAAACAACGCCAACGCTTCCAGGCAGGCGGTGTACTGCTGCAATCCGCAGTCTGGCTTAATTTTGCTGCCGGGTAGCAGCAGGCCATAGCGCAGACCGGCATTTTCGGCATCAATAACCCAGCGGCACAACTGACTAAGCCGCTCTTCAGCATGGGTGCCGGGCATCTGTTCATAATCCAGCCACAATTCAATTCCGCCAGCGTCAGTTGCGTATTGCTTGCTGAACAATCCCTGGCCTTTGGCATAGGCTTTCCAGTGTATCTGCCGAAACGGATCGCCAGCCTGATACTCGCGTATGCCGTTGAAATCATCACGTCCCATGCGGTCTATGTGTCGCTGCCCTGCTTGCTGTTGACCCGTGCCGGTTGGAAAAGGCAAGGAATAGGCACTGGGCTTGGGATAAACCAGCACCTTGCGATCAAATCCGAGCGGCGACCAGGCGCGAAACGAGCCCAAGGGATAACAACTGGCCAAGGTGACGGTATCGATCATCTGCCAACCCCGTTTTTGTGTTGTCGCATACAGCGTCAAGGTCTTGCTTTGATAGGCCTCCAGGTTAAAAGTTTGCTCGGTTTCCAGGGTTGCACTTATCGCCAGTCGCGGCTGATTTCCTGGATTGGTAACCGTGACCGTAAACCCTGCTGATTCTCCGGCAAACACCGCTTGCACGAAACCGGCCTGCACTACAAGTCCCGCCAGCGACTTGTAAGTATGTAAAATGGTCACAAAAAAAATACTCGCCAACAAAAAACCAAGCAGATAGACCAGATTATTGTTGTAAATAAAGGCGATCAGCAGCAGCAAAAAAATCGTAAACACCATGCCCAGTCCGCCCTGGGTAGGCAGGATAAACACCCGGCGCTGATTCAGTTCCAAAGGCCCGCTGACTGGCGATTCGCCCCTGAAAAAGCGGCTCAATTTAAAGCGTTGTGTAAAAGTGAGCCTAGTATTATCCATGCTGAACTTTTTAAAAAAACAGAATTAACCACAGAGACACAGAGTACACAGAGGACTTTCTCTTTTCTCCGTGCCTCCGTGTCTCTGTGGTGAAAAATTCATATAACAGCCACATGACTCAAAATCGGCGCAACGATCGCTTCGGAATCGCCCAGCCCTGAACGGATGCGGTGACCGACAACCGCAGGCAGCACCGCCTGCACATCTTCGGGGATAACCGCATCGCGACCGGCCATCAAGGCCCAGGCTTTGGCAGCTGTCAGCAAGGCCAAACCGGCGCGAGGAGATAGGCCGCTATGATATTGACCGGCTTGCCGGGTAAAAGCGATGATAGCCTGCAAATAATCCAGCAAGGCCGGGGAGGCATAAACAGTGCTAACCGCCTGTTGCAAGCTTAGCAATTGCTCAACCGACATCTGCTCGGCCACTTTATCCAGCAACTCATGCCGCGACTGTCCGGATAGCAATTCGCGTTCAGCATGCTGATCCGGATAACCCAGTTCAATGCGCATCAAAAAACGATCCAGTTGCGATTCCGGCAACGGAAAAGTGCCGACATGGCAAGAAGGATTTTGCGTGGCAATCACAAAGAACGGTTTCGGCAACGGATAGGTCGTGCCATCCACGGTCACCTGTTTTTCCTCCATCGCCTCCAGTAACGCGCTTTGCGCCTTCGGCGTTGCCCGATTAATTTCATCGGCCAGAATCATTTGCTTAAACAGCGGGCCGACATGGAATTTAAACTGCTGCTGGTCGGCCACAAACACCGAAGAGCCGATGATGTCGGCAGGCAAGATGTCGCTGGTAAACTGAATGCGCTGGTAATCCATGCCGAACAGCTTCGCCAGGGCATGGGACAGCGTGGTTTTACCCACGCCCGGCACATCTTCGATCAGCAAATGCCCCTTTGCCAGCAGACAGCAAACGGCCAGACGGATTTGCCGGTCTTTGCCGAGGATGATTTG
>CANNNN010000299.1 GCA_947506075.1 Methylococcaceae bacterium | reverse complement strand
TCGGAAGGGCCTTATGGCGACCATACCGGCTATTACAATGAAGTCGCCGACTTTCCGGTATTCACGATAGAAACCATCACCCAGCGTCAGGCGCCTATCTATCACAGTACTTATACTGGAAAACCGCCCGATGAACCGGCCATTCTGGGCCTTGCCTTGAACGAGGTATTCATACCGATTCTGCAAAAACAATTTCCGGAAATCGTCGATTTTTATCTGCCCCCGGAAGGTTGCTCTTACCGGATGGCCGTGATCAGCATGAAAAAGCAATACGCAGGTCACGCCAAACGCGTGATGCTCGGCACCTGGTCTTTCCTGCGGCAATTCATGTACACCAAGTTCGTGATCGTCGTCGATGAGGATGTCGATGTTCGCAACTGGCAGGATGTAATTTGGGCGATTACCACCCGCATGGACCCGGCTCGGGATTTAACGATACTGGAAAACACGCCGATAGATTATCTTGATTTCGCCTCGCCGGTTTCAGGCCTGGGCTCCAAGGTGGGCTTTGACGCGACCAATAAATGGCCGGGAGAAACCAACCGGGAATGGGGCAGAACGATCACCATGTCGCCGGAAGTGGTCAAAAAAGTCGATCAGATGTGGGATACGCTTTTTTAAATCCCACCAGACTCTGTCCACAAAAAACTTAAACCAGCGGAAACATTTTATCCGGATTGAGTATGCCGTTTGGATCGAATTGATGCTTAATGCCGCGCATCAGTTCCAACGAATTGGCATCCAACTCCCTAGCGACAAAATCCCGTTTTACCAGGCCTACGCCATGCTCTCCTGACAAGGTGCCATTTAGCGCCAACACCAAGGAAAAGATTTCATCCAGGCAAGCATGGGCTTTTTTGCCTTGTTCAGGTTGATCCGGGTCTAGCAATAAATTCACATGAATATTGCCATTGCCGGCGTGACCAAAATTAATAATCGGCAGTTCATATTTTTTGGACAACTCGCTTAAGCCCGATATTAACGCAGGCATTTTTGTAACCGGAACCACCACATCTTCATTGATTTTTTTCGGGGCCACCTTGCGCAACGCCGGAGACAGCGCTTTTCGGGTTTGCCACAGCGCCTTGACTTCCGCTTCGGTCTTGGCCAGCCGGATGTCCAAAAGGCCCTCGTTTTTGGCGGCAGCCGCCACTTTTTCAGCCGCACTGTCCAATCCTTCCCTTTGCCCATCGACTTCGATCATTAGCATCGCACCGGCATGCTCAGGCAGATCGGTTTGGGAATATTGCCGGATCATGTTCATCGCATTGCCGTCGATAAATTCCAGCGCACAGGGAATGACCGGCTGCGACATGATCGCAGATACCGCTTTGGCGGCATCAAAAACAGTATTATAGATAGCCCTGAGCGTTTTGGTCGCTTCCGGCAATGGCGTCAGCTTTAAGGTTGCCTGGGTAATAATTGCCAGGGTGCCTTCCGAGCCTAGTATCAGCCGGGTCAGATCATAGCCGACCACCCCTTTGCTGGTATGGACGCCGACGCGAATTTCTTTGCCTGCCCCGGTAACCGCACGCAAACCCAAGGTGTTTTCTCTGGGCGTACCGTATTTTACTGCCCTAGGACCTGCAGAGTTGTAAGCCAGATTGCCGCCAACACTACAGAAGGCCGCGCTGGTCGGGTCCGGCGGCCAGAAAAAGCCTTTCTCTTTGGCGATATCCTGTACCTGCTGGTTAGTCATGCCCGGTTCCACGATCATGTAGCGATTATCGGGGGAAAATTCGACCAGTTTGTTCATGCGTTCCAGCGACACAATCAGCCCGCCCTTAACAGGGACGGTAGCTCCCGTAGTGCCGGTGCCACGTCCCCTGGCGGTCAATGCAACCTTGAATTGATTGCAGGCGCTTACAACACTGACGACTTGTTCATGGGTAGTTGGGAACACGACGGCTTGAGGCAATATATGGAGCCGGCTGTTGTCATAGCCGTAAGTCCAGCAATCTTCAGGCGCGGTCAGCATGGCGTCGCGAGAAAATATCTCAGCCAGCAACGCTAAGAACTCCGGGGGCAATAAGGCAATATCAGTCAAGGTATGCAAAAATGATGAGGATTGAAATCGGAGCTGTATATAAAAAGCTATTCATGCACATCAGCCACCAAATAATTGATGGTCGATTAAGTCGCACAAGCAATGGGTAATTAAGGTGTGTACTTCCTGAATATGTATACTGGAATTTGACGGCACGCGAATTTCTACGTCATTTTCATGGAGCAACGGCGCGATCATGCCGCCATTATTGCCGGTTAGCGCAATGACGGTAATGTCTTTATCATGCGCCGTGGTTATCGCTTTGGCGATATTGGCTGAGTTATTGCCGTCGGTGTAAACGACCAATATATCGCCGCCTTGCCCGACGGCTCTAAGTTGTTTGGCGAAAATATCATCAAAATGATAGTCATTGGCTATCGCTGTGATGGTGGTCGTATCGGCGGTTAACGAAATCGCGGGTAAAGAAGGTCGATCACGCTCGTGTTGATTAAGCATCGCCGATGACAATATCTGGGCAACAGCCGCCGAACGGCCATTGCCGCAGGTGATTATTTTCTTATCATTAAGCAAGCTTGCGACCAGCCGCTGCGAGGCAAACTCGATCAACTCACCAAGTTCGGTGAGCGTATCCTGCTGAATTTGGATGCTGTTCGTAAAATGGTTGATTATGCGGTTTTGTAGGTTCATGGCAGAGATTATAAAGGCTAACAGGAGCCTGTGACACTTTTTAAATTTAACGGCTTTTACGGTTTTCGCGATCAAAACGCATTTTTTATCCAGTCTATGTCGCCATTGCCCGACATCGCAACCACGTCAAAACGGATAGGCTGGTCTGTTTTATGGGCTGACAGGTAAACATGGGTTGCCGCTATGATACGGGATTGTTTGACGCGGGTAATGCTCTCTGCTGCGCTACCGTATTTATCGGTTTTGCGGAATCGCACTTCGATAATCACCAGCGTCTGCTGGTCAGTCATGATTAAATCGAGTTCGCCCTGTTTGCAGCGAAAATTCCTGCACACCGGCTTTAGCCCCTTATCGATCAGGAAGTTATGGGCCTGTTGTTCAGCCCCTTCTCCGCGTATTAAATGTGCGGCTTTTTCCTTGAGCTTAGTAAACAGCATGGTCAATGGATTTTTGCCGTATCTACTTTAAATTCCATGGAGAGCCCAACATCAAGCCTGCATGGCCTGCGCTTTTTGAGTAATTAAATCGGCTAAAGACAGCAGTACGAATCGTCCCGCTACCCTGTCATAAACGTAATCGTAAAAACTCACGCCTAATTTTTTA
>CANNNN010000298.1 GCA_947506075.1 Methylococcaceae bacterium | reverse complement strand
TTTCAAGATCATGAGGTTTAGGTGCTGGAGTAGTGAAGTCAAAAATCATGCGGCTATTGTCTATTATTTTATGATTTTTTTGTGAAAATATTTAAATGGTAGGTGAACGGTTACTGACAGGTATTGGGAAGCTTAAATCAATACTCGAATGTCGCTTTTGGGTCGTAACCGGAAGATGGTAATTCAAAAACATCAACTCACTTTAGATGCTATCATTCATTCACGTATCGTTGCGCTTCTCCCCCGTTTTGAGGAAATACTATGACGCCACTAAGCAGAAAAATTCTCGCCGATTTCTCCGCCTCCACCTGGCTCAAGCAAGCCCTGCGCTCAGCTTTGGAACGAGACCCGGTTGACGCGCTGAACGATGCAGAAATCTTGGTCGTTGCACTACAAGAGAATGGCAATGCCGCCTTAAAAGCTTACAAGGCTATCGTGTTGCCCTGAAGTTTTACGCCATCGCAACTGCGTTCAAATCCTCGTTGTCATACAAACGCATTTCTTTCCAGCCAACAAATTTGTCGTTATAAAACTCAAGGTCATTGTCGATTGAAAATTCATAACAACTTCTGAACAGCTTGGCGGTACGAAAGGCATGCAGATCATCATCTGCCGTCACTTTATCGACATTACCCGCCTGAAAGGTTTTGCTTCTGCTTTTGCAGTTATCGACCCAAAAAACGCTATAGCAAAGATAGCTTTTATCTTTACTATGATCATACTTGATGGATCTTGAAACACCCGTGACACCGGTGGTGGTTTTATTTTTTGGCAGCTTAAGCGACCTTTTTTTACAGCCGTTTTAAACAGAAACATCAGTTCCCGTATGAAAAAATGGGACTGCCTCATTCAACTGGGGTGTGAACAGGGCTCTATTTTAAATTAAGATAATATTTGTCTGGATACTAGGTGCCACTTTAATACACCAGGGAAAACAAATTAAAATCATCAGCCAAAACAGATAAATTTGCAGGGAGAGAGTGCTTTAATGACAAACGCGCTTAAGCGGGAAAAAACAACTGAAGCAACTACCTTTGCCTAATTCGCTGGCGATGTGTAGATGACCATCATGCCGCATCAGCGCATGTTTAACGATAGCCAGACCCAAGCCTGTTCCGCCGATCTTTTTGATGCGCTTGACTTCCGACCTGTAAAATCGCTCAGTTACGCGCGGAATATCGGCTGCTGCAATGCCTTCGCCCTGATCCATGACATCCAGCACTATGCCATCTGTTGAGCTATACCAGCGCACTTTTACTACAGAATTATCCGGGGAATATTTAAGTGCATTGACCAGTAAATTGGTAAAGGCGCTACGCAAATCCTGTTCCTCACCGACAATACATGCATCTGATTCCAGGGTTAATTCGATCCGGGCAGTTGCGTTGGCGCTCATAGCGTCTGCTTCCTTGCATATCTGGCTTAATAAGGACGCGACATTGATGCATTCTGATTTCTTCTGTTGGGTTTCAAGATGCGTCAAGAACAGTAAATCATCGACCAGGAGTTGCATGCGCTCGGTTTGTCCCTGCATTTGCTGGAATGAGGTGGTCAATAAACGGGATTCGCCGTCATCCATGTCTTGCAAGGTTTCCAGATAACCTTTCAGTACCGTCAGCGGCGTTCTAAGTTCATGTGACACATTGGCCACAAAATCCTTGCGCATTCTTTCCATTTTTTTTAATTCAGTAACATCTTGAGCCAATAATAGGCGCAAGCCCGCGCCATAGGTGATAATTCTAATAGCCAGGGTGATGTTATGATCGACCGGTGACGGTAATAGAACAGGCTCACTAAAATTTCCAGATCTGAGATAGCGGATAAATTCAGGGAAACGAATAAGATTCGGAATGCGCTGACCTTTGTCCGTTGCATGCAAGCCAAAAACTTCCCGGGCTGCTTTATTCGCCCACTCAATCTCGTCATTAGCACCCAATACAATAGCGGCATCGGGTAACGCCTCGGTGGACTGGCGGAATTGATCCACCATTTTGCCGAGTTTCTTTTTGCGTTTTTTTTCGTTCTTTTTAAGCCGGTAAACATGGAAATAGATTTCTTCCCAAATACCCCTCATCTTCGGATATTTGGAGCCGCCTCCGGCTCGTATCCACTTTTCAAACCGGTGAATCTGAAATAGCTGCCACACTAACATGCTCAGCGCTAACGCCAGCGCCATTGGCATAAAAAACCCGGTCATTGCACCGATAATAGAAACCGCTAAAAAAAGCAGCAATCCGGATAAGAGTTCTTTTTGCCACATACCCATAGCTTACGACGTCATCGGTGATAGCGCGCTTGCTTGTTGCGCGACTAGGAAATTGCTATTATGCGCATCCATCCGGATCATAGGGGGGCTAATAACAAATCAGTAATTGAAAATCGGTAGCCAAATCCACGTACGGTCTGGACGAGATCTTCACGGCCATGTTCACCGAGGATTTTTCGTAATCTGCGGATATGCACATCAACGGTACGTTCTTCGATATAGACGCTACGTCCCCAGACCTGATCAAGTAATTGGGTACGATTGAATACTTTATCGGGATGGGTCATAAAGAACTGCATTAAGCGGAACTCGGTAGGACTGACTTCCAGTTGTTTATCGCCGATCAGTAGTCGGTGCTGTTCAGTATCCAGAATCAAATCACCTAAGGCAATTTGCGCCAGATCATTTATTTTTCCGCTACGGCGTAAAACCGCTCGGATACGTGCGACTAACTCCTTTGGTGAAAAGGGTTTGGTCATATAATCGTCAGCGCCAATTTCCAGGCCCCTGACCTTATCCTCTTCCTCACCTCGGGCCGTCAGCAGAATAATTGGCAGTTCGCGATACATCGGATCCTTCTTCAAGCGTCTGGCCCATTCGACACCACTAACGCCCGGTAACATCCAGTCCAGCAGAACTAAGTCAGGCATCATTTCATCCATGACTTTTTGGGCATCGTCAGCATCTGCTGCCGGAATCGACTTAAAACCAGCCTGCTCTAGCACCATCATTAACATCTCCCTGATCGCGTCTTCATCTTCAACAACGAGAATATTTAAATTAGGCATAATTAAAATTAAAATAAAAAATTGATATAGTTTACCAAACTACATATTACCCTTTTATGACAATGAGAATTTTGTATCTACTTTAAATTCCATGGAGAGCCCAACATCAAGCCTGCATGGCCTGCGCTTTTTGAGTAATTAAATCGGCTAAAGACAGCAGTACGAATCGTCCCGCTACCCTGTCATAAACGTAATCGTAAAACCTCACGCCTAATTTTTTAGCGGTCTGATTAACCGTCATAAAAGTATCTTTAACTGAAGTTTCCTAAAAAATCATCAAGCCACCATGCGCAGCAAT
>CANNNN010000297.1 GCA_947506075.1 Methylococcaceae bacterium | reverse complement strand
AATCGGCCTGCATGGACTGGCTAAAGTAAAAGTTGAGTATATCGGCAGCTTGGCTGACTATGATTAAGCCTTGGGCCACCGATTGGGAATGACGGTTACTCAAGAACTGAGGCAGGGATATAATTAGATTTAGACATGGTCCGGCTCCTTAAAATAAGACAAAAATAAAAGTGGCTACGGTTATTTTGATATTGCGTGTGGCTGTTTTGTTTTCTACTGGTCCAACTTTGATTTGCAGTGGTCTTACTGCGTCATCTACTGGCGCGCTTTTGACGTCCGGTAAAATGCCATCCTCTGCAGGCCTTGATATATATGGCCTTAAGGCAATTCCAGCGGAGGTCCCGGTGGCGACACGGGAAGACTTGCTAGGGCTGTTTTTATTACCCAGTGTCACCATTGAGCGTGTGCTAGTCAAACTTTAGTTCCAACTATAGAGTAGCCATGATTTCGTTTCCAAGCTTAACTGTGAGCGCCTATTTTGTTAAACTGAACGCAATGGGTTGCATTTATTTTATAAATTCGTAACACTCTACCTTTGATATTAAACTTTGATACAGGATAGTCACTCATGTGTCTTGCCGTACCCATGCAGATTATTAAAATTGACGGCGTTAATGCGCACTGCGCCACCAAAGGCATTGAACGGGATGTTAGCCTGCTTCTACTGCAAGATGAGGACATCAATGAAGGTGACTATCTGCTAATTCACGTCGGTTACGCCATTCAAAAGATCAGTGTGGAGGAAGCGCTGTCAACCTGGGAGTTGCTCGATCAAATGTTGGCTGAGGATGAGTTAAGTGCATGAGCTGTCCTTGTGTGACGACCTGCTAAGCCAGGTCGTTGCTATTGCGGCGCAACATAATGCCCAGTCGGTCGAAAGTATTACCTTGCAAATTGGCGCCTTAGCGGGCGTAGAGCCCGCCTTGCTTGAAACGGCCTTTGCCTTAATCAGGGTGGGTACGGTGGCGGAACAAGCTGAACTGATCATGCAGACAGTGCCGGTAACCGTGCTTTGTCAATTGTGCGGCACTCAGTCCGAGGTGGTTGCCAATCTCCTGCTTTGCAATGCGTGTCAGAGCCATGAAACAAGCCTGTTAAGCGGTGATCAGCTTATACTCGCCAGTGTCGCGCTTAATTGCGCGGATTAGTCATCTTTAAAATACTAACAAGAGGCAACAATCATGTGTAATACCTGTGGCTGTAACATTACACCGGGCAATCGCCCGCAGGTTTTGGCAGAAAAACCTAAAAATGGCGTGACGACGATTTCTGTCCTGCAAAATCTGTTGTCGCAAAATAATCAGCAAGCCGAGCATAATCGCGCTCATTTTGACGCTCAAAAGGTATTGGTCATTAATTTAATGTCTTCGCCGGGTTCGGGTAAGACTGCTTTGCTTGAGGCCACTATCAAGCGCCTGCGCGACTCGTTAAAAATCGCCGTGATAGAAGGCGATCTTGAAACCGAAAATGACACCAAGCGGATACAGGCGCAAGGTGTACCCGCTTATCAAATCACGACGGGAACAGCGTGTCATCTGGATGCCCATCTGGTGCATAATGCCTTGCATCATATGGCCCTGGATGGTCTGGACTTGTTATTTATTGAAAATGTGGGCAATCTGGTTTGCCCCGCCAGTTTTGATCTGGGTCACCATCGCAATGTCGTGTTGCTGTCTGTAACCGAAGGTGATGATAAACCCGCCAAATACCCGGTCATGTTTCGGGCAGCAGACTTGATGTTAATCAGCAAGACTGATTTACTGCCCCATCTGGATGATTTTTCACCGCCCAGCGCTGAACAAAATTTGCATAACCTTGCCAATGACGCACAGGTCATAACGCTCAGTTCAAAAAATGGCGAGGGTCTGGATGCCTGGATAGCCTGGCTGCATGCCGAAATAGACAGGTATCGCTCGCTGTTGCTCAGCAATCAAACGCAGCGACCCAAAGTGCAGCTGGATGGTCAGTTGCTTCATGCTACACCCGGCAAAACAAAGTTTTATCCGGTAAGCAATAAAGCTGTCCACATTTAAGAAAAGACTATGTCGAACAGTGCAAAAGAAATACTGGATAAAATCCGGAAACTGCCTCTACCCGGAAAAGTACGGATCATGAATGTGTGCGGCGGCCATGAGCGCTCTATTTCGATGGCCGGATTGCGCACTGCGCTTCCGCAAAACATCGAATTGATACCGGGCCCTGGCTGTCCGGTGTGCATCTGTCCTGAAGAGGATATTTACCAAGCCATACAAATCGCTGTCCATGAAGAGGTCGTGTTGCTGGCCTTCGGTGACATGTTGCGCGTTCCGGTTAATGTACCTAAAGCCGCAATTCGTACCCTGGAACAGGCAAAGGCTTCAGGCGCCGACATCAGGCCGATCGCTTCGCCGACGGAGGCCGTTAAAATAGCCTCAGCTAACCCTGAAAAAACGGTGGTGTTTTTTGTCGCCGGTTTTGAAACCACCTGTGCGCCGGTCGCTGCGATGCTCGCGGAAGGGATTCCTGATAATTTATTATTGTTGATGAGCGGTCGATTGACCTGGCCCGCTGTAGCCATGTTACTGGATTCCGACACACCAGCTTTTGACGCGTTGATTGCGCCCGGTCATGTCGCTACTATCATGGGTTCTGACGAATGGCGCTTTGTTGTTGATCAACACCACATTCCAGCGGCAGTCGCCGGGTTTACGCCAGAAAGCCTGCTGGCTGCCACTTATTCGGTACTGCGGCAGATTATTGAGCGCAAGGTGTTTCTCGATAATTGTTATACCCAGGTTGTCAAACCCGAAGGCAACCTCGTAGCTCAACGACTGTTAACATCAACGCTTGATATCGTTGATGCGCCCTGGCGAGGCATAGGCATTATTCCGCAATCCGGCCTTGAACTCACTGAAAATCTCGCGTCACATAATGCCCGCTTGCGTTTCCCCAAATATGCTGAAGAAGCCCGCAAAAAGGCCGGCGCTATGCCTCCCGGGTGCGATTGTGCAAAAGTGGTATTAGGTAAAATAAAGCCGAATGAATGCCGTTTATATGGCGAATCCTGCCTGCCTAGAAATCCCATCGGTCCCTGCATGGTTTCTGACGAAGGCGCTTGTCGGATCTGGTGGGCAGCTGGGATACGCAAGGAACCTACTGAACCGACAACATTTGCCTGAGGCCGGCAGTTGCCAGTGAGCGAGGTGCTGGCGTTACATATCGTCATTACCGGTCGCGTACAAGGGGTGGGCTTTCGTCCGTTCGTCAGTCGTAAGTAATCGATCAAAAGTTATTTAACATTTTTCAAGGAACCTTACATTCAGGAAAAATTTACGATATAAGATTTTCCGACATTTGCCAGGATTTCAAATAGCGATTCCTTCAGATTTTGAAATGATT
>CANNNN010000296.1 GCA_947506075.1 Methylococcaceae bacterium | reverse complement strand
CGGTTATTTAGTCGAAAAAATAGATTACAAAGGCGGTATCATTGCCGGATTAAGCATTGCCGGCATCGGCTGTTTATTGTTTTATCCGGCGGCAGGTTTGCATTCTTACCCGTTATTTTTGTTCGCTTTTTTTGTACTGGCCTCTGGCATTACCTTGTTGCAGGTTGCTGCAAATCCTTATGTCACGATATTAGGCAATTCAAAAACCGCTTCCAGCCGCTTAACCTTGACTCAAGCTTTTAATTCGTTGGGCACGACGATAGGACCTTATCTGGGTGCATTATTCATTCTTGATACAGCCGTCAAAACGGCGGATGAACTTAAGCTGCTGAACGTCGACGAATTATCAGTTTATCAGGCGGCACA
This sequence comes from Methylococcaceae bacterium, assembly GCA_947506075.1. Classification (GTDB taxonomy): domain Bacteria; phylum Pseudomonadota; class Gammaproteobacteria; order Methylococcales; family Methylomonadaceae; genus Methylobacter_A. Next base: position 3,027 of record CANNNN010000296.1, on the reverse strand, counting down.
AGCGGCAGCCGTCCAAAATCCTTATTTGTTGCTGGCTGCAGTATTGTTTCTGATTGCAATCGTTTTTACACTGATTAGTCTACCTCATATTAAAGCTGAAAAAACGCTGATTTTAAATAGTGAAGCTGAGGTTCATGACAGCGCCTGGGCTTACAAACATTTGGTATTAGGCGCAATCGGCATTTTTGTATACGTCGGAGGAGAAGTATCGATAGGTAGCTTTCTTATTAATTTTCTGGGCGAGCCTGCCATTGCCGGATTAAAGGAACAAGACGCCGGAAAATATGTATCCTTTTATTGGGGAGGTGCGATGATCGGTCGCTTTATCGGCGCAGCAGTCATGCAAAGAATTCATCCCGGCAAGGCGCTGACTTTTAATGCAATCACTGCGGCACTATTGGTTTTAATGACCATGTTAGGCAGTGGTCATGTTGCGATGTGGACCATTCTTGCGGTCGGCTTGTTTAACTCGATCATGTTCCCCACCATTTTTTCACTCGCCGTCAGTGGCTTAGGCAAACACACCGGCCAGGGGTCGGGCATTCTTTGCGCATCAATAGTCGGTGGCGCTGTACTTCCGGTTGTACAAGGCTTATTCGCCGACCGGATAGGCATACAGCAGGCGTTTTTTATCCCGGCACTTTGTTATTGCTATATCGCTTATTATGGCTGGAGTGGCCACAAGATAAACGTTTAATGATGTTATGCAAAGAACATTAAGCTGTCCATTGCTGTTTAACTTAATCACTATGCACTTTCAGTGCATAGGTTGCGCTTGGATGAAAGCCCCAACCCTATTTATTCATAGACTCATGTTTCCATTATCATTGTCAGAGAGGAGCCGATGGTGTTCCAGATATTCCTGATTAATTCTAAGGTTCTACCAACTGCTTTCCCTGATTAACACCGCTAGAGTTAATCGTATTAAACGCCCAGCAAGACTTTCAGGGGGGGTGTTTAACGCAAGCCTGCCGCGCACAGTAAGTGGTAACCAGGCGGGATTATTATCGGTTTGCAGTACCAGACGATAGCTACCTTGCTCAGGAATCAGATGGTGCTGCTCGTCTTCTCTTACGGCAATGCTTCCTCCATAGCGTGATGTAAGTTCCGCGAGGTTTAGTTGTCGGGTGCCGGTTCGATCGATACTCAGTACGCTAATTGCAACTATCGGATAATCAGCCCCTTCCGGATAAAATCGTCCTGTTGCGCCCAGTTGCAAGCGCTCCAGATCTGCTTCTTCGGCATAGGCCACCACCAGATTATGGGTACTGACCACCGAGCCTAGTGGTTCGTCTTTAGCCAGCCATTCTCCAGGTCGCAAGGCGTCTGACAAGTCCCGGACATGACCTTTGAACGGGGCTCTTAATGTCAACTGTTTGTACGAAGCACGTAATCCTTCCAGTTCAGCCAAGGTTGATTCTAAGACGCCAAGATCCGTTGGATTATGCCGCACCAAAGTCGGATCCAGGCTTTGCGAGGATAATTGTTGAGTCAGTTCTGACCAATGCCGTTCCGCACTAGCGATGCGGAATTCCAGATCCGGTGAGCTGAGTTCCAGCAGAATCTGATCTTCTTCAACAACCTGCCCCTCGTGTATCAATACTTGTTTAACCTGTGTCGGTTGTGTGCTGTACAAGGTAAATTCGGCCTCGGAACGAAGCAGTCCGGGAATTAACAAATGGGTTTGCCAGGGAATCAGCAGTAAAGCGAGGACAGTAATAGGAAATAGCCAAAACAGATGTGGACGCAAGGCATGCTTATGGTCAGCGAAAAGTTTACGCCAAACAGTAATTTCTTTTGCAATAGGTCGCAAAATAAACCAGATAATTTCCACGGCGAACAACCCCAAGCCTAGCGCCTTAAAGAAAAAGTGATAAACCGCCCAGGCAATGCCGGCAAACAACACCACACGATAAAGCCAAGTTCCGTAGGCATAGGCAATCAAAAGACGACGGCGATTTTTTTGCCACATTTCCGGGGGCGGCAAGTTAAATCTGAACAGGCTTTCGCGCATATGCCAGCGCGCCAAAGCAAAGGAGCGATCTTGCAAATTGGCAATATCAAGCAAGTCGGCAAGTAAATAATACCCGTCAAAGCGCATGAACGGATTGAGATTAATTGCCAGCGTTATCAGCCAGGTGGAACTGGCTAAAACATAAACGCCGCTACGCATTGTTCCGTCGGGCAGCACTGTCCATAACAGTGTGGCCAGAGCTGCCAAAGCCAGTTCGGCAAACATGCCGGCTGCATCAATAATTAATCGGTCCTGGCGGCGCGGCAGACGCCAGGCATCGGTGACGTCCGTCCACAGAACCGGAAAACCCATCATCAAAGCAATCCCCATGGTCGGCACCCGGCAACCGAAATGACTGGCGGCAAAAGCGTGTCCCAACTCATGAACCAGCTTTGATAAAGACAGCATCAGAGCAGTAGTCACTATGCCTTCTGGCGTTAACACATACAGAAAACTGTGGCTGAAAGAATTCCACTGCTGGGTGACCAGATAGCCAGCCAAACAGGCAATGATGGACAGCAATGTTAATGAGCGTTGATGAAACAAACCATTTATTACAGGTAAAGCCCGTTTTAAATAAGGCTCAGGGCGCAACAAGGGAACGCGCATGAACAAATAGTTGTGTAACAGCCAGAGCCAAATCCCACTATCCGAGGCTTTTTTGATTTGCGCAAGACGGCGACTGGCGTGAGCGCCGCGCGGTTTTGCTAAATGGTGATTGTCGAGAAAGTGCGCGAACTCTGCTATTTCAGAAGCGTCAGTACTTATTGGCGTTGTGTGTTCAATTGCTGCAGCAATACTTTCTGCATTAGCTAGCGACCAGTGTTGCAAACATTCGAACTCTAGCCAACCCAGCCGGTAATAGCGATGCGCAGCCGGATCGTGTAAAGTCCAGGTTGGTGCGCCGTCTGGCGATCTGGGTCCCGGATAAAGCGCCAGATCTTCACGCAGTTCAGGCCAGACCGGCTTTTCTGTTACCACGGCAACCATAAGCGTGCGGTGCGCAATGGTTT
>CANNNN010000295.1 GCA_947506075.1 Methylococcaceae bacterium | reverse complement strand
TTCATGTCTTAGTGCGGGCATATGTTTTTTCACCGCTGCGACAGTCGCCGCCCCCTCAACCAATAATTGCACGTTAACCAGCAAAAACTTTTTAGGTTCGGCCAAATTAACGGTAAACTTAGGAGTCATTTCTATATATTTTGCCCCAGTTTCTGCTTCCTTTGCTCCCTCATTCGCAGCAGCAACAGACATGAATAAAAGACTTAATACCAATAATAAACGCATAACAGAGCCCGTGTGACTAGAAAATAACGGCCTAGTATAAGGCCAACCCGTCAATTTTAAAACGAATCCGAGTAATGACCACTAATCTCCCTATCGGCCCGATCATGTTGGATGTTGGGGGCTTGACCCTGGCAGCAGATGAAAAGGAAAAAATAAACCATCCCAACACCGGGGCGGTAATCCTTTTTTCACGCAATTATCAAAACCCCGAACAAGTTACCGAGCTGATTAACAGCATTCGTGCGGCCAGAAACGGCAGTCTATTGATTGCCGTCGATCAGGAGGGCGGCAGAGTACAGCGCTTTCAAAACGGTTTTACTCGCTTGCCGCCCGCAGCAATTTACGCAACAGCGCCGGAATTGGCAGAACCGGCAGGCTGGCTGATGGCTGCAGAATTGCGAGCCGTCGACGTAGATTTTAGCTTTGCGCCGGTACTGGATATCGACTGCGGCGTTAGCGAAATCATCGGCAATCGTTCATTTTCAACTGATGCGACGCTTGCAACACAGCTGTCAAGCCTGTTCAGAAAAGGCATGAATGCTGCCGGTATGGCCGCTACCGGCAAGCATTTTCCGGGACATGGCGCCGTAGCGCTGGATTCGCACCTGACGCTGCCTATAGACGAAAGAGAGTTGGACGAGATCAGGGCAAAAGACTTGATGCCGTTTAAACAACTGATCTCTGAAGGCCTGGAAGGCATTATGCCGGCGCATGTACTTTATCCAAAAATAGACCCGAATCCGGCCGGTTTCTCGCCGTTCTGGATACAACAAATCTTGCGTAAGGAATTAAATTTTAATGGCACGGTGTTCAGCGATGACTTGAGCATGGAAGGCGCGGCCTCGGTAGGCAACTTTCCGGAGCGCGCCCGTCTCGCACAACTGGCTGGCTGTGACATGATCCTGGTCTGCAACAATCCGGCGGCCGCCGAACAGGTGCTTGATGCCTTGCCGATAACCGAAGATCCAGTCAGAGAACAAAGACTAAAAAGGATGCAAGGCAAACAATCGCTAAACCGCGAGCAGTTGCTGCAATCGGAAAAATGGCAACGCATTTCAACCCTACTCAACACCCTATGACCATGCTTGAAGAGATCAAACATATCCAGGCAACTGCAGATTTATTGCACAGCGAGCAGGAAGTTGAAGCGGCGATCGACAAAATGGCTCAGCAAATCAACATCGCGCTGGCAGAATGCAATCCGCTGTTACTCTGCGTTTTGAATGGCGGCATCCCGACCTTTGGCAAATTGCTGACCCGTTTAACGATGCCGCTAACCATTGATACGATCAACGCCAGCCGCTATCAAAACCAGACTTCAGGCGGCCATATCGAATGGCTAGCCAAACCCAAAACACCGCTTAAAGGCCGGACCATACTGATTATTGATGACATTCTCGATGAAGGCATAACCCTGGCAGCCATCTATGCCTATTGTCGGGATCAAGGCGCGACAGCGGTTTACAGCGCAGTCTTAATCGAAAAAACCCTTGATCATCCAAAACCATTAAGCGCTGATTTTATCGGAATGACAGTGGAAAACCGTTACTTGTTCGGCTACGGCATGGATTACAAAGGCTATTTACGCAACACACCGGGCATTTATGCCTGCAAGGAATAAAGCTCATGACTACGCTTGCGATTATCGGCGGCACCGGCCTGACTCAACTTAGCAACTTAACCATCCTTAAACGCGAGCAACTGAGCACACCTTACGGTGCGCCTTCTGCCGAATTTGTTACCGGTGAACTGAATAACACTCAGGTTATCTTCCTGGCCAGGCACGGCAATCCGCACAGTATCGCCCCGCATAACATAAATTACCGGGCCAATATCTGGGGACTTAAACAACTCGGCGTCGAACAGATCATCGCGGTCGCTGCAGTAGGCGGTATCAGCGGCGACATGGCGCCTGCCCATATCGCTATTCCCGATCAGATCATCGATTACAGCTATGGCCGCAAGCATACTTATTTTGACGAGGCAGCACTCACTCACATAGATTTTACTTATCCCTATAGTCAAAAATTACGCTCCCGCTTAATCAGTGCCGCAGCTGATGCCGGCATAAAAATAACTCCGCTAGGCACCTATGGCTGCACCCAGGGTCCGCGCCTGGAGACTGCTGCAGAAATCCGGCGCATGGAACACGACGGCTGCGATCTGGTCGGTATGACAGGCATGCCGGAAGCTGCGCTGGCCAAAGAACTCGCTATCGAATATGCAGCAATCAGCGTAATTGCCAATTGGGCAGCTGGAAAATCAGAAGGTGAAATAACCATGGCGGAAATTGAGCGTCACCTCGATAAAGGCATGGCAAATGTCGCTGAATTATTAAGGGCTTTTGTAGGCTTGTGAACAGCTAGCGCTTAGTTGCAAACCTGAAAAAACCGGGCCGATGTTGCCGCACTGAGACAATCGGCATCGATCTTTTTTCCTGATGTCATGAACAGGTAATAAATGACTGGCATGCTTGTGGGCGATTATCAGTAGTTTTTATAATCGTATCGATCCTCTCACCACTTGAAGCGAGTCTATTCCAATGAAAGAAATCAACTCATTTATTCATTCGTCGCTAGCACTCGGCATCGCCGTAGCGTTAAATAGCGGCATGGCCTATGCCAGCCAGCCCATGACACCCATTAAACACGTTATCGTGGTGGTCGGCGAAAACGTAACTTTCGACACCTTGTATGGGGCATATCAGCCACCTAAAGGTCAGACTGTAAAGAACTTATTGTCGTTGGGTATCATCAATGCCGATGGTACGCCAGGGCCACATTATGCCAAAGCCTTGCAGCGTGAAGGTTTTAATGCAACCGATCTATACACTGTAAAACCTTCGCTCGGTTCTGCTTACCCAAGCTTGCCGCAACCCTTGCAAACCGGAATCCTGGATCCCAGTACTTTTACATTTGGAAGCGGCATTCCTGATACCCGATTTCCAGCGGATTTACCCAACGGCCCGTTTCAAATCACCAAGCATGTTCCGTATGGTTCAGCCAATTCTGCAACCGGCGATCCCGTACATCGATTCTTTCAAATGTGGCAACAAACAGCAGGCAACAACCTAGATCACAGTCTATTTACCTGGGTAGCGATAACTGTGGGTACCGGTGGCGACAACGGTATCGACGGCCCTAACCCAAGCAATACTCAGCAAGGCGGCGAGCTAATGGGCTTTTTTAAT
>CANNNN010000294.1 GCA_947506075.1 Methylococcaceae bacterium | reverse complement strand
GTTAAATCGTGCATATAATCTCGCTGTTGTTTAGGGTAATTCCAAAGGTTAACCGGTCCGAACATCATCGCAAGCACCATGCCCAAGCTTCCCTGATGCTTGCGTCTACAATAATCAGCACAAAGCCCACCGGGATTACGATCAAAAAAGTAGCCAGCAGGATGAGCGCCCAGGTGGTTCGAGTTGCGGCGCTTTTCATTCTTCGCCCCGCTGCCAACTGTCCCGGCACGCAGCATCACACCAGCGCCGGGTTAAGTCGGTTTCAGCCTCGCAAAATAAACAGGTACCGCTTGGGTTTGATGTGTCAGCCCTTGCCAGCTTGCGGATTGTGTTAATCGAGTATTCAGCCATTGCAGTGGTTAGATCGGCAGCTTGGTCTAGTCTGTCGGCGCTCATGTCATAATCTCTCTGATCCTGATGCCGTGGCGCTCTAGCATCAACTTTCTTTTGATGATATAAACCGGCGTAATCGTGGCCTTGCTCTTTACATCCTCCACAATAAACTTGCCGTTTTCGTTGTAAGCAAAATCCGCTTTATATTTAACTGACCTTTCCCCTGCTTGCTTAGGTATCAGTTCAAATTCATGCTGTAGACTAAGCCCTGAAATCTCTCCGGTTCGCTGTCGCAAGATCAACTCAAGATAACGGATAGCCTCGGCTTTACTATCAAAAGTAAAGCCGTCACGCACTGTTTTTTTATTTCGGTACTTTTGCATTTAAAAATGAATTTGGTCGTCAAAATCTTCAGGATCGAAGTTGTCCCTCGGTTTCGATGGGCTTGATTGTGCTGGTCTTTGTTGCGCTGATTCCTCACGCTTTCCGCCAACTAAATCAATAATCGTGGCGTTCAACTCCAGACTGGTTTTAGTCTGACCGTCTTTCTCGTATTCGCGTTGGGTTAATTCGCCAGATACAAACACCTGCTGGCCTTTTTTAAGATAATTTTGTAATTGTCCTTCAGCGCGTTTGCCCCAAACCGCGACCCTGATCCAGAGTGTTTGCTGCTTATCACCAAAGCCAATATTGTTGGCTACTGTGACATTTAAAACCGCTGTGCCATTGGGTAAAAATCGCTGCTCACAATCACGGCCCACTGTGCCGGTAAAACTCATTACATTTGACATATTTTACAATATTTCCTTTTATATTTCAGTAAGTTAATTGTTCAATTGTCTGGGCTAAAAGATGCAATTCAGACCCATAAATATTTTCAAAATTGCGCTTATCCATGTGGATTGAAAAGGCGCCTTGGTGGTGTTCTGGACACAGCGGAATCGTTAAAAAATCATTTTTTATACGCTCTGACCTGATGTGATGTGCGCTTGCTGGCTGCTTGCAAATTAAACAGCCTAGCTCTCGTACTTTTTGCATGTGTAATTTAGCAATCTTACTCATACAGTGCCGCCTGACTTTTTGAAACAGGAATCTTTACATCACGATCCGCCGCAACACTGTTCAAAAATTCAAGCCAATCTGACCATTCATTTTTTTTAAATTCTCTCGTTCGATGACCAATCAACACCATGCCGCCATCAAGCCCCTGAGCTACACGCGCCGCTTCCTGTCGATATGCTGAGGTTAAAAGATGCTTCCATTCTTCGCCGGTAAGTTTTGTCATTGCTCCGTTAACCGGCCACAAAAGCTGTTCTGAAAAGGCGTTTAATATCGGCCATTGCGCCCGGTTGTTTGCCGTGGTGCGCGTTTCCGGCTCAATCGTGACCTGCATAGGCTTATCCAGCGCCAAGTCTTGCACTGCGCGTACCGCGTGGAACTGTGAGCGCTCATCGTCAATATTGAATATTCGTTTCATCGTGCTGCGTCCAAAATAACTTGCTGCCCAATCTCGACTTTCAGTTTCGCAAGCTTGCCAAAATTACTGCTTATCATGCTGATAAACTCCGCTGTTTGAGTGTCCATGCGCTGTAGACGCTTCCAGCTTCCCGATCTTGTCAGTCATGCGTTGGCCTGCGAAATCACATAATCATTAATGTCGTAACTGTCGCCCTTGTCGATCAAAAATTTTCTCTCGATTAGCCTGATGACTTCTACGTCATGCCCTGCCGTTTTAAGCCGATTAGCTAAGGTATAAGCCGCTTTAGCACCTCTAAAACTTTTATCTTCATCACAATAAATAGCTACATGCTTGACGCTGACGGGGGCAACTATCTTCTCCATCATCCCAGCGTTAACCGCTGCCCACGCTGGCATTCCAGATTCAATATGCGCAGCTAAAGCGCTTTCTATGCCCTCGGCAATACATAAGCAATCTGACGCTTTAAATAGTCGAACTGCGGCCCCATCCATTGATTGAATAACCGGCATTATCTTTCGCGGCGCTTGTACGTCCGCCTTTTTAGCATCGTCTGATAAATAGGTGAGGTGATAACTTGCAACCTCTCCGGTAGGTGTTCTTATGACTGACACCATAGCCGGGTAATCACCTAGCTTTGCGCCCTCATTCCAGCAAGCGATTGACGCATGAAAATAACAATCAGCTTCCGGTGCTACCGTTATGCCTCGCCCCGCTAAATATCGACTTGCTAAACAATCGCCGGTTAAGCGCCTTAAACCGGCGTGTATTTTTTTAATTCTGTCAGCGTTGGCAGTGTAATCGGGTGCTTTAATTTCAGTCATTTTGTAAGTCTCTTTGTTTGGGCGTAGATATTGCGCGGTTTCTCCGTAGCTCATATTCAACCAATGCATTGCAATCTCAATGCCTGACTTGTGACCACACCCGCTGCAAAATAATGTTTCTTTGTTCTTGTCGAATCTTGACCTGTCTTTGCCGCCGCAAAACTGACATGGCCCATGTCGTCCAGATAATGATTCCGCAGGAAAACCGATTGATTGCAGTACCGATCCCCAGCGACCTTTTAACTCTACTTTGATGTCGGTTTTCATGGCTGCGCCCTATGAGAATAAGCAATATTGCCTTGCTTGATCTTATTGGTTACTGCGCGAGTCAATGGCACGTTAGGCGAACTGTCAAAATCCCATGATCGACTGGGGTCTTGACCTAAAATTGACCTATAAAGATGATAGGCTCTGCCACGCTGTTTATCCGGTGCGCTGTTGGCTCTGGCATAGGTGCAAACCTGATTCCATAAGTCTCTGACATTCTCAGCGGCCACCGCTTTTCCAATGCGGATCTCCATCATTTCGCCCTGGACGATCTCAATACTGCTAGCCGTCACCTTTTCAAAGCCACACGCCATGCACTTTCGAGCAAAAGGCACTGCGCCGCACTTGGGGCATTTAGCTTCCGGCTTTTCTTCCTCGTCATCCTTGCGTACAACCTTATCCAGCTTTTCACCAGCGTCCAGCGCATCGAGGCCGTTAAAATAAATATCTTCATAATCCTCTAAAAACCGGACTATGTTTCCTGAAAAATCTAACAACAAACATTCTGTTTTATTGGTTTC
>CANNNN010000293.1 GCA_947506075.1 Methylococcaceae bacterium | reverse complement strand
TAAACGTTCCATCGGAACAACACACAGGGGGTTTGATTTTCTGGGTTACCGTATCCACCCTGACCGTCTTTTGCATCCCGCTTTGCAAAGCCTCAACCGCTTGCTTGATCGTTCTCGTCGGCTTTATGAGCAAGGAGTGGATGAAAATCGACTCCGACAGTTCCGTCGGGCATGCTGTTTATGCCCGACATTAATTCGCGCGAAATGTCGGGCAACGGTAAAGCTGTTGCCCGACTACCCGACTGTCGTATGGTGCTAATTAAAGATAGGCGTTCGGATTCCAGGTGTGTGGCTCAGTCTTGACATATTTACACCAGGCATAGAGTGCATCGTAGGTGACTAAGCCCTGAGCTAGTATTCTTGGTCGTTCTGGAAATTATTGGAAAGCCCTAGCGAAATCGCCAAGAGACTGTAAGGCCGGATCAGTTAGCTGAAGCATCTTGCTAATCAGGTCTTGTTTTAATCAGACCCGCTGTTATCTGTCCCCGCCTCGCAACGAGTTTAACATAACTGACGTTTTCCAGTTTTTGAGCACGCAGACTATAAAGGAAAACCTATTAAAGTGGGTTTTGCCATAAACGTAGCAATCCCTCAGAAATAAAGGGATTAAGGCTTTTAGAAACGGGGAAACTTCAGTTTAGTTGTCAGCTATTTTACGTATAATATTGCCTCCACTCTTCAATACAGAGTCAACTAAGGTTCACGAATAAAAAAGCAAACTTATGCGTATTTTTTCCATTCTTGTTCTTATGCTTTTCTCAATTCTTGAAATTAGCCCTATTCCCATTACACCGATATTGTTAATTTATATGGTGTTGTTTCGCCCGGCATGGTTTTATGAATGGGTCAGAAAAATATATGGCAAAGACTAGAGCTTCATTTAAGCCGTTAATAGATGCTTGCCGGTTCAGGCAATCCACACTGTATAATGATCAACATTAATAAGTTAATGTTGTAAGAGGTTATGGCAGAAAAAACCAAAACAAGCGGGTCCGGTCGATACGACACAAAAAAAACGGCACCTAAAAAACCGGTCCCTAAAGCGTCTCATTGGTTTAGAAGCTCAGTGCTGATTTTCATAGTCGCCTTTGCCTTTATGTTCGTGAGTTATCTGGGTTACCTGGATTACAACGTCCGCACTCAATTTGAAGGCAAGCGTTGGGCTATTCCGGCACGGGTTTATGCCAGTCCGGTAGAGCTCTATGCCGGCTATAATATGACGGCCCCAAAATTTGAAGAATTATTACAGGCGCTGCATTATCGGCTGGATGTTAATTTATCTTCGGACGGCACCTATTTTAAAAATGGCTCACAAGTCAGCGTAAAAATTCGGGAATTTACTTTTTGGGATCAGCAACAAGCCAGCAGTGTGATACGGGTAAATTTTAATGCGTCCGGCATCACCAACATCGTTGACGCGACCCAAACCAAAGACTTGGCGATAGTGCGCCTGGATCCGGTGCAAATCGGCAGTTTATATCCGACGATAAAAGAAGACCGGATTTTAATTAAGCTGGAAGGCGCGCCTGATATGCTGATTAAGGGTTTGCTGGCTTCTGAGGATAGAGATTTTTATCAGCATATAGGCATTTCATTTAAGGGCATTGCCCGGGCGATGTGGATGAATGTGCTTGCCGGTCATATGGTGCAAGGCGGCAGTACGATTACCCAGCAGCTGGTTAAGAACTTTTATTTGACCTCGGAACGCAGTTTGTCGCGTAAAGTAAAAGAAGCCCTGATGGCGCTTATTTTGGAGTATCGCTACAGCAAAGATGAGATTCTGGAAGCGTATCTGAATGAAATCTACCTGGGACAGGATGGCGCCAGCGCCGTGCATGGCTTTGGTCTCGCCAGTGAGTTTTATTTCGGCAGCTCGTTAAAGGATTTGCCGCTGGAGCATTTAGCCTCGTTGATCGCCCTGGTGCGCGGACCCTCAGAGTACGATCCCAGGCGTTATGCCGAGCGTTCCCTGCAACGCCGCAATCTGGTGCTGGACGAGATGGAAGCGGAAAACTATATCACCAAGGAACAGGCGACTATAGCAAGGGCTAAAGCCCTGAATGTAATCGCCAATACCCATCGGTCGACCAACCGCTATCCCGGTTTTATCGATCTGGTCAAGCGGCAGTTAAGACAGGATTACAAGGAGGAGGATTTAACGTCTCAAGGGCTGAAAATTTTCACCACGCTGGATACACGGGTTCAGGATACGCTGGAAGAGACCTTATCCAAAAGGCTGGATCAACTGGAAAAACTGCCTAAAGCAAACGAACTTGAAGCGGCCGCTATCGTCACGCATAGGGATAGCGGTGAAATCGCCGCGCTGATGAGCGGACGTGAAGTCGCCAGCGCAGGTTTTAATCGCGCCCTGGATGCGGTCAGGCCGATCGGTTCCTTAATCAAGCCTGTCGTGTATTTGACGGCGCTGGAATATCCTGACAAGTATACGATTACCACACCGGTCAGCGATACGGCGATATTTATAAAAGGGGCGGGGGGGAATGACTGGAGTCCTCAAAATTATGATCATAAAGAGCACGGCACTGTAAGTTTCCATTCGGCGCTGGCGCATTCTTATAATCTGGCGACCGTTCGGATAGGCATGGATATCGGGGTGGCCAGAATCGCCAAAACCTTAAGAAGCATGGGCATCACCCGGCCGGTTGAGTTGTATCCGTCGTTCCTGCTTGGAGCCGCGCAATTGACGCCGATGGAAGTGACCCAGATTTACCAAACTTTGGCCGGTGACGGTTTTGCAACGCCGTTAAAAGGCATCAGGGCGGTTGTTGCGGCCGACGGCACGCGCTTACAAAGTTATCCGTTTACGGTCAAACAGGTGCTTGATCCTGCGGTAACTTATATTGTCAATACCATCTTGCAGGAAGTGATGCATGAAGGTACTGGGCGCTCGGCGTATTCAGCTTTCCCTGCCGACTATGGCTTGATCGGTAAAACCGGCACCACCAATGACTCCAAAGACAGCTGGTTTGCCGGTTATACCGGGGATTATTTGTCTGTGATCTGGATAGGCAGGGACGATAACAAGCCGGCCGGTTTAACCGGAGCAACCGGTGCGTTGCAGGTCTGGACTTCGTTAATGAAGCAGATTTCAATTTTGCCTGTGACCCTGATTGCGCCGGACAATATTAAGATGGACTGGATTGATCCGGCGAATGGCCTGCTGGCGAATGAAAATTGCTCGGGAGCAAGGCCTTATCCATTTATTGTCGGTTCTGCACCTGAGGAATCTTCGCCGTGTGTGGATGCGCCGGTTAATCAAATTGAAACATTTTTTAATGAATTGTTACCCCAATAACTAGAAGGATTTTATGAAAAAAAACACACTTTTCGCCGGCTTGATTGCATTGTTGCTGTTCAGTACTTTGGGTTATGCAGAAGATAAACCGATCAAGCAGTTGAAAGCATTTTTAAAGAATACAAGATCATTGACGGCTGATTTTAAGCAGG
>CANNNN010000292.1 GCA_947506075.1 Methylococcaceae bacterium | reverse complement strand
TGCGGTATTGACAGTATGGCGGTTTTGATCAAAGCCGACGATAATCGGCAGTTTTTCCAGGCCTATTTTTTTGCGTTGCTCGGCTTCCGCCCGTAGTTTTTTCCAGCATTGCGCATCGTGTTTTTTCCAGCCGGTAAAGCCGTAATAGTCTCGCAATAAACCGGGCGCGTAATCGGCTGCTATCATCGCACCTTCCAGCAGCAGCGTTCCGGAACCGCACATCGGGTCGAGTAATGAACCCTGTTGCTTGGCGATTTGCGGCCAACCGCTACGCAGTAACATCGCGGCAGCAAGATTTTCTTTCATCGGCGCCTGTATGCTGACATCCCGATAGCCGCGCCTATGCAGGCTTTCGCCGGAAAGATCCAGGCTTAACTGGGCATTCTCGCCATTCAGATAAACATTGATCCTGATATTGGGTCGTTCGGTATTGACGCTGGGGCGGACTTGAAATTTATCCCGCATCTGGTCTACGATCGCATCCTTGACTTTTAAGGCGCCGAAGTGAGTGTTGTTTATGGCTTCAGAGTTTTTCGCGCTGAACGAGACCGCAATACTGTCTTCAGGATTGATATGTTCAAACCAGTCGATTTTTTGTATGCCGTTATAGAGGTCTTCCTGGCTTTTTACCTCGAAAGAGCTCAGCACCAGTAAAATACGGTTTGCGGTTCTAGACCACAGGCAGGCGCGATATGCGGTTTCCAGATCGCCCTGGAAAGCAACACCGGCCAAGGTGGCTTTGATATCAGTTATGCCGAGTGCACGGAGTTCATCGCTAAGGATGGTTTCCATCGCTTTGGGGGTTGTAGCAAAGAGTTGGTAAGTCAATGTCGGATAAAAGGCAAAAGGCGAAGGGACAAAGAAAAAAGGCGTAAGGCTGGATTGGTTGTCCTTCGCCTTACGCCTGCTTTTTTACTGAATCTTGATCAGTTCGACATCAAAGATTAATGCAGCATTCGGACCGATGTCACGGCCTGCGCCCTGTTCGCCGTAAGCGAGTTCTGACGGGATGTAAAAGCGGTATTTAGCGCCTTCCTTCATTAACTGCACGCCTTCAGTCCAGCCGGCGATGACGCGGTTTAACGGAAAAGTAGCGGGTTCTCCTCGGCTGTAGGAACTGTCAAATTCTTTGCCATCCAGGGTTGTGCCCTTGTAATGTACGGTAACGTTAGCAGTGGCTGTGGGTGAAACAGTGCCTGTTCCCGCCGTCAATATTTCATATTGCAGGCCGGATGCAGTGCTTACGATGTTGGTTTTTTTAGCATTTTCTGCAAGAAAGGCAGTACCTGCGGCTTTATTTTCCGCAGGAGTGGTGGCATTGGCCATTGAAAACATAGTAAATCCTATAAGAAGAACGGTGACGATTGAAATAACTTGTGTTTGAATTTTTCTCACGACTAATCCTGGGTTGTTAACGCAAAGCCGATAGTTTATCAAAAAAACCAGCCTTTGTTTTCTAAATCATGCTGGCATTCACCTAATTGGCTTTGAAATAGTTTTGCCCGTCTACTCACTTTATCGGCAATCTGCACCAAGCCTGGTTTATTTAAATAGCTTTTGCGTCGATAGCCGCCATGTCCTTCATGGTAGGCGAGGTATAAATTTTTGGCATCCAGTTTCGATATGCCTAAGCGCGTGTGGCTGATGTTGCAATACCAGCCGATAAAATCGGTAGCATCGGCAAAGTCATCACGATCTGACCCCCAACTGCCTGCCTTATCCTGATAGCCATCCCAAGTTTCATCCTTGGCTTGAGCATAGCCATAGGCGCTACTGGCTCTGGGCAAGGGTATGAACCCCAGTAACCAAGGTCGAGGCGGTTGCGCATCGGCGACAAAATGCGACTCCTGATGCAGGATCGCCATTTGAATGTGGATAGGCACTCCCCATTTTTCAAAGGAATTTTTAGCGTCATCATACCAGTCGTCTTTTTCTCTGAAAGTAGAACAAATATTGTCACTGTTTTTGGGAGGGAGTGCTGTGCAGGCCGACAAAGAAAGTAGCAACAGCAAGATTATTGGTGTTTTCATGCATTGTGTTATCTAGATTTAGGAGAATTTAGCCTGACAAAATAAGAGCAATGGAAAGGAAAAAATATAATCCGGGTGCTATCAGGCACTATAATGACTGCAAGCGACCTTGTACAGTAGTTGAATAGCAAGTTAAACGGATAATCAGTGAGGAAAATTAGATGAAAGCAGTTATAGACCGGCCTTATCGGAAAAACTTAATGTCGCATGGCTTGATTTATATAGCCGGAGAAGAGCTGGAAATAACCATTAAAGATATTTCGTTAACCGGCGTACTTGCTCACCTAAAGTATGATGGTGTGAATAGGGAGGCCAAAGATATTTTTAATATGTTGTCAGCATCGGCGACGATAGATATGTATCTTCCGGAAATGCGCTTGGCCGGTGAGGCTGAAGTAGTCAGAGTTGACATATTTAACGACAATATATTGCTTGCCGTAGAGTTCAAGTCCATTTCCTATGATGTTGATAATCTGCTGTACAAAAGAAAAGCGTATCGGAAAAGCATGGCGGCCCCCGGTAAAATTCTGTTGGCGGGTGAATATTACGACTTTGTTACCATTAATGTTTCGGTGGATGGCTTAATGATTACTATCGCTGAATCGATAAACGTCGAGCCCGGAGAGATAACCGTGTTCGAGTTTGAGACGCTGGAGCTCGAAGGTGAGATAAAAGTGGTCTGGATTGAGCGACCCGCCGAGACCTTAACCTTGCTCGGGTTGCAATATGTGTATATGGTAAAAACAACTATCAATGGCATACCTCGATTTGCCCGCTAATACATTATCGTGTCCTTTTTTTACTAAAATAATATTCATAGCCCATTTTTAATGATTATGGAACAGGACAAGCGCCAACACCCTCGCTATCAAGCTCACGGCATACAAGCCAGTATCACCATCGAAGATCCGCCACATGCTCCGTTATGTACTAACGGGGCCGTCATCGATATCAGTTGCACAGGGATTAAAATAAAGCTGAGTAAACCGCTGTCCGAAATTATCAATGGAAAAATAAAAATACTATTTGTTCTCCCCGAGTCAGGCATTCCGTTAACAATAACAGGTATTATCAAGCATCAAAAATCCCCATCCGAATGTGGCCTACAATATGAAAATAGCCTTTCGGATGATATGTTAAATGATCTAATGTTTGAGTGTGTCAAAAACATTTAAATAGCAAGGAATGTCAGAATACTGATTACTGTAACGAGTAATAGTCTAGGAGTCTGTCTGACTTCTCCAGTGTAATTCTGATAAGATGAATTCATCTACCTGCAGACTACCGCCATGAGCACTCAATTTGTAATCATAGACCGTGATCAGCCATTTGTTATCCCTATTCAGGAGTGGTTGCCGGATGATCATCTTGCGCGTTTTGTCGTTACCATCGTAAACGGCCTGGACGTCAGCGCACTTGAAGCTACGTATAGTGGCGGCGGTTCCGCACCCT
>CANNNN010000291.1 GCA_947506075.1 Methylococcaceae bacterium | reverse complement strand
TGCCGATTCAGCCAGGGAAAAAGCCGCGTCATGGTTTTATGATGTCACAGTGTCCTGCGCTTACGATGCGAATACCATAGACAGAAATGCGCTGATACTGTCCAGACCGTTAGGGATAAACATCACTACAGAGCAAATCCTGGGCAAAAAACCGTTCTTGTTTTTTAACCATGAAGATCCGCAAATTTATGACTTTCTGTTAAAAAACCGGCTTAATATCGTGCTGGTAATCGGTTCAACCTGGGACAGCCGCAATTATCCGGCAGAGCGCTTTGTAAGAATAGCCAATGCCTTACAGCAAAACTGTCTGGTCGTCTGGGGCACAGATCAGGAAAAAATTACCGCCGAGTGGATGGCCACGCAATCCGGTCTGATAAAAGTCATGCCCAGACTGGATTTAAACAGCCTGAAAGCACTGATAGCGAAGGCCGACCTGCTGATCGGCAATGATACCGGACCAACCCACATGGCCTGGGCATTAAATCGACCATCGATCACTATTTTCGGCCCGACCCCGGTCAGTCGGGTTTATCAGACCGACATCAATAAAGTGGTAAAATCGGCTTCGCTTGTTAATCCGTATAAACTCAATAAACAGGATTATTCGATCAAGGACATTGATGAACAGGTGATTATCGAGCAGGCAAAATTGTTGTTGTCGCTGTAAAAAAAAGGCCCCAAGTTCCAGTCTTTATTTAGGCTCAAACAGCATATGCGCCATTTTTTTTGCTTTGGTTTTTAAATAACCGACATTGTCATCGTGGGCCACAGCCTCGACCGGAATTCGCCCTGCCACATTAATACCGAGCTTTTTCAAGCCATCAATTTTCTCGGGATTATTGGTAATCAATTCTATGGACTTTATGTTCAGATTTTCCAGCATTAATGCGGCGATGCTGTATTCTCTTTCATCGGCAAGATGACCCAGATGGATGTTCGCGTCGACCGTATCCATGCCCTGATCCTGCAAATTATAAGCCTGTAGTTTTTTCAACAGCCCGATACCGCGTCCTTCCTGACGCAGATAAATCAACACGCCGAAACCGGCCTGATCGATAATCTGCAGCGCCATATCCAGCTGTTCGCCGCAGTCGCAGCGCCTTGACCCCAAAACGTCGCCGGTAAAACATTCGGAATGTATGCGTACCGGCACCAGCTCCTTGTCTGCAACATTACCCTTGACCAGGGCGACATGCTCCTTGTCATCAATCGTATTGCTGTAATAATGCAGGATAAACTCGCCATGCTTGGTCGGAATTGGCGTCTGTACTAGATTTTCTAATTGTGGCTTCACGTAAATAACTAATCCAAAAATTTATTCTATTTTACCCAATTCAACGCCTATCCAGTTAAAAAGTTTCATCGCAGATTTTTGGACTATCAATTTTCACCTAATCATCAGCTATTTTCTTGCTTCAATCAGCTTAATCAGGTCGCTGCTACGCTGATCAACATGCACCGAGCTAAAAGGACAGGCTTTCACATTTTTGACGGTATCTCGGTTAATGTTTGCCCCGACCAGTGCGACGACTAACGGGTTAAGCAGCTTCATCAGCACTGCAAGCACGCGGTTTGAACTCAACACATGCTCCAGCAAGATGACTTGTCCACCGGGTTTGCACACCCGGTACAATTCCTTCAGACCTTTGACTGGCGACGGTACTGAACAAAAAACAAAGCTGGCAATGACCGTATCAAAACTATTATCGGCAAAACATAAGGACTGAACATCCATCAGTTCCAGCTCGACATTGATCTGTTTTTTCTCCCGTTTCTGCTTGGCCTGTTTTAACATTTGCTCGCTAAAATCAATCGCCGTTATCCGAGCATCCTTCGGATAAGAATCGAAATTCTTGCCGGTTCCAACGCCTACCTCAAGAATATGGTGACCCTCAACCTTCTCCCAACATTTTTTCCGCCAGTTTTTAAAAAACAGCCCTTCGATGATGGCCTCCATGCCCTCAAAATAGGGGGCGATCCGGTCATAACGCTTTCTAATGGTGATGCTGTCTGGCTTCATAATGACCTCAGAGCTAGGTTTTTTACGTGACTATTTGTTAAGGAAACGGCACCGGCACAGGTTCCAGCTTCCAGATATCCCTGTTGTATTCGTTGATGGTTCTGTCCGTCGAAAATTTACCGCTATTTGCGCAGTTTAATATGCTCATTCGAGTCCAGTGGTCTTTATCCTGGTAGGCCGCTTCCACTCGTTTTTGCGCATCAACATAACTTTTAAAATCCGCAATCGTCATCCATGGGTCAAACTTGCTTTTAATCGACGCTATAAGGTCATCGAAAATCCCCTGCTCGAACTGATTAAAATGCCCGCTTTCCAGGAGACTCATCGTCCGCTGCAAATCTTCATCCTGAGCTATGATAGCAACAGGATCATAATGCTCACGCCGGGCTTCGATTTGTTCTTCGGTAAGTCCAAACAAGAAAAAATTATCAGCGCCGACTTCTTCCCTAATCTCAATATTAGCGCCATCCAATGTGCCTATCGTTAAAGCGCCGTTCATCATCAGCTTCATATTTCCGGTGCCGGAAGCTTCTTTTCCGGCAGTTGAAATCTGCTCGGAAAGATCGGCTGCCGGACAAATAACCTCCATCCCTGAAACACGATAATCGGTCAGAAAAAACAAGGTCAGCTTATCGCCGACATCAGGATCCGAGTTTATGACCTTGGCAACATTGTTAATCAGCTTAATGGTTTTTTTTGCCATCGCATAACCGGGCGCAGCCTTGCCGCCAATCAGTACACAACGAGGAACCCAGTTATCGGTATCGCCGCGTTTAATGCGGTCATAAAGATGAATCACATGCAGAACGTTCAAAGTCTGCCGTTTGTATTCATGAATGCGTTTAACCTGTATGTCAAACAATGCATCGGCATTTAAATGGATATCCTGATATTTTTTTTTGTGGGTTATCAGGCGCTGCTTTGCGCGTTGTTTTATTTCATGCCAGCGATTTCGAAAGCCTGCATCTTCGGCAAAAGGCACAAGCTTTTTTAATTCGTCCAGATGGGTGATCCAGCCATCACCGATGGTTTCGGTTATTAACGCGGCTAACTCAGGATTACAGGAAGCCAGCCAGCGGCGGGGCGTTACACCATTGGTTTTATTGTTAAACTTGTAAGGCCACAACTGATAAAAGTCACGAAACAAACCCTGCTGTAGTAGCTGGGTATGCAATTCGGCCACGCCATTAACCGAAAAACTGCCGACTATGGCCAGATAAGCCATACGTACCTGCTGCTCTTCACCCTCCTCTATGATCGACATCCTAGTCAGCCGGTCTCTATCCCCGGGCCAATGCGCGGCAACTTCCGACATGAAACGGGCATTTATTTCAAAGATAATCTCCATCAACCTGGGCAATAACTGCGTCATCATTCTGACCGGCCATTTTTCCAGGGCTTCAGGCAGCAGGGTATGATTGGTATAGGCCATGGTTTGACTGGTAATGCTCCAGGCCGCTAGCCATGACAG
>CANNNN010000290.1 GCA_947506075.1 Methylococcaceae bacterium | reverse complement strand
GCGGGACGATTCGTACTGCTGTCTTTAGCCGATTTAATTACTCAAAAAGCGCAGGCCATGCAGGCTTGATGTTGGGCTCTCCATGGAATTTAAAGTAGATACGGCAAAAGGATGAAATGGGCACTCTGGGTTCAGGCAATCATTACCTGGAAGTGCAGCGGGTCTCGAAGATTTTCGACCCGGCAGTCGCTACTGTTTTCGGCTTGCACGTCGATGATGTGGTGATCAGCATTCATTGCGGCTCCAGAGGTTTGGGTCACCAGATCGGCACGGAATTTCTGAAAGACATGGTAATGTCGGCGGCTCAATACCAGATCGTACTGCCTGATCGGGAGCTGGCCTGTGCGCCATTAAACTCGCCATTAGGAAAGCACTATCTGGGCGCGATGCGCTCGGCTATCAACTGCGCATTAGCCAATCGCCAGATTATCACCCACTTAATCCGGCAGGCTGTCGCCACAGTTTTCCCCGGCCTCCATCTGGGCCTGTTATACGATGTCTCGCACAACACCTGCAAGTTGGAACAACACACGATTAACGGTCAAAAAAAATCGCTGTTCGTGCATCGCAAAGGCGCAACCCGCGCGTTCGGCCCCGGTCATCCCGAGTTGCCCGATGTATTCACAAAGTCCGGCCAACCGGTGCTGATTGGCGGCTCGATGGGCACCAGCTCTTATGTGCTGTGCGGAACCCAAGAGAGCGAACACCGTGCATTCAGCTCGGCCTGTCATGGCGCGGGCCGGGCGATGAGCCGCACACAGGCCTCCAAGCAATGGCAAGGCAGAACCGTGGTCGACGAACTGGCCGCGCAAGGCATTATTATTCGGAGTCCGTCGATGCGGGGTGTCGCCGAAGAGGCGCCCCTGGCTTATAAGAATGTCAGTGCAGTCGTGGATATTGCCGACAAGGCCGGTTTAGCCCGCAAAGTCGCGAAACTGGAGCCTTTGATTTGCATTAAGGGCTAACGCTATTCTTGGCAATCGCCTGAATGTTTTGTTTCTCTAGCGGATCCGCCGGTAAGCGGTACAAAGCTGACGCCAAGAACCTTGCGGGACTCAATTTTACCAGCGGCCATCTTTTTTATGACCAGCAATTCCTGATAGTCGTAAGGCAAACCTACCGGTATGACTAGGCGAGCGCCAGTATGCAGCTGATCAATCAGGGCTTGAGGAATATCCGCTGCGGCTGCGGTGACGATAATGCCGTCAAAGGGCGCCTGTTCCGGCCAGCCAAAGTGACCGTCCCCAGTACGCACCAGGACATTGTTGTAGCCCAGCTTTTCAAGTCGACGAGCCGCTTTGGTGGACAGCTCTGCTATTATTTCAAGCGAATAAACCTGTTTAACCAAGTTTGAAAGAACTGCCGCCTGATACCCCGAACCGGTGCCGATCTCAAGAATAGTATCAGAGGCTTTGGTGTTCAATAAATCACTCATCAACGCAACAATGTAAGGCTGGGAAATGGTCTGCCCCAAGCCAATCGGCGCTGGGCCGTTTTCGTAGGCGAGAAAGCGATAATCCGCAGGCAGAAATTCAGGTCGAGGCACTTGCTTGATTGCCGCCATGACTCTGTCATCCAGTGTCTCCTTGCTAATCAGATGGCGAGTCAGCTTAACTTCCCGTTCAATATCGTTCAACATGCGTTGCAGATCGTTCATTAGTTATGCTCCGGGCTATGTTTTTCATTCTGAGAGTCAGGTTCATGTCATGGCATAAATACCTTTTATCCTAAAAAATGCAGTTGAGCCAAGGATTTGCATTTAGGACCCGTCTCTGTTAACCACAAGTTTATCAGTGTTTATCCGTTTAAATCTGTGGCCAACACGGTTTTTAGGTTTATGATTCGAATATATCATCACTGAAGTAGCAATTGAGGACATTACTGATAGCCTAGACCGGGAAGTCGTAGCAAAATTAGTTGCCAGCATTAACAGACTCGACTCAGTAAGGGTGAATAATGAAAGCCATGGTATTGACAAAGCTCTGTGACCTTAAAGAAAACCAGCTGCCCCTGGAAATGATGGATCTGCCGGTTCCGGCTCCGGATGTCCAGGAAATTCTGATAAAAGTTTCAAGCTGTGGCGTTTGCCATACCGAACTCGATGAGATTGAGGGGCGAACTCCACCGCCACATTTACCGATAGTTTTAGGACATCAAGTGATCGGACGGGTAGTAGCTACCGGCAGCAAGGTAAGCGCTATAAAAATCGGTAACAAAGTTGGCGTTGCCTGGATTTTCTCTGCCTGCGGCAGCTGCAAATTCTGTCTGGCGGGCAATGAGAATCTGTGTCCTGCTTTCACGGCGACAGGCCGCGATGTCAATGGCGGTTACGCTCAATATATGACAGTTGCAGAAAATTTCGCCTATGCCATTCCAGCAAATTTTTCTGACCTACAGGCGGCCCCTTTGCTTTGCGCCGGCGCAATCGGTTTCAGGGCATTACGTTTGACTGGTCTAAAGGACGGGCAACGACTGGGGCTGGTCGGCTTTGGCGCATCGGCGCATCTGGTGTTAAAAATAGTACAACACCTTTATCCGGATACAAAAATCTATGTTTTTGCCCGTAGCGATAAGGAAAAAGCGTTTGCCGCAGAACTTGGCGCAATGTGGACAGGCGATACTACTGAGCAAGCGCCGCATAAACTGGACTGCATCATTGATACTACCCCGGCATGGAAAACAGTCGTTGAAGCATTGGGGAACCTGGAATCCGGAGGCAGACTTGTGATTAATGCGATCCGCAAGGAGTCGGACAAGGGCTGCCTGCTGAATCTGGATTATCAGCTACATCTTTGGCAGGAAAAGGAGATAAAGAGTGTCGCCAACATTACGCGGAACGATGTAAAGGATTTTTTGAATCTGGCCGCCAAAATTAATCTCCAGTCCGAGGTTCAGGTATATTCCTTGGATCAGGCAAACAAGGCCTTGCTTGAACTAAAGGCCGGCATGATTCGTGGAGCCAAGGTACTTAACATCGATTAAGAGCCGTTGGATTAAACAGCATTTTTGAATAAATAAGTGATGTTTTTATAATTCATCCCATTTCAGAAGGAAATATACTTCCAGGGAAAACGCATTAAAAGCACTTTAAAAACAGGCTATTAATCACTATCAATTGGGATTTTTGAGGATTACCCCAATGAGCTGCAATTTATTGGCTACCAACTTTAAACGGGACAAAACAAGAATTTATCGCTGGAATTTTGTACCATAGGCTGATGACAAAAAAACAAAACAACGCAAGAAATACGTATAATGAGTCGCGCGCTTATCACCGAAATAGCTCGCAGTGGGGCTATCAATTTAAGATGGAACAAGACGTTTGAGCCAACACCGTCACCCCTGCCGGAATGACGGACTTTTGGTACTGGCGAATCATTTTGCTGCCCACTGTCCCGTCTTAAGTTGCTAGCAACTTATAGCGAGTTCCTTACTGTTCAAGCCATTCATAAATTTCAGTCAACGCACTATCGCACTGGCAGCAACTTGTC
>CANNNN010000289.1 GCA_947506075.1 Methylococcaceae bacterium | reverse complement strand
GTTTAAAAGCCATGGTTATTCCTTCGCTGTGGCAGTCACGTTTGAGGCGATATGCGTAAAGCTGACCACAAAGTTTTCCAAACCGGCTCGTTGCTGTTTGACACGGCGCAGGAAAAAGTTATAAGCCAATACCGCCGGCACGGCTACCGCAATACCGATTGCCGTAGCGACCAACGCGTCGCCGATCGGACCGGCCACCACATCCAGACTGGTAGATCCGCTAGCAGTAATTTCATGCATCGCATGCATGATGCCCAACACCGTACCGAACAGGCCGACGAATGGCGAAGTGCTGCCGATGCTGGCAAGCATGGTCAGGCCACTTTCCATGCTATGTTGCTCTTGTTGCATTTGCACCAGCAGTGCGTGTTCCAATAATTCAGAAGGAACGCCACGATATTTAAGACTATTGCCTCCAGACTGTTGACTTTCATCCATCCAGGCAAAACCGCGCTGCGCAATTCGTGCTTGAGGTCCACGAACTAACTCTGCAGGCAGCTTTTTTGCCTGCTCCAGAGTATCCGCATCCCAAAATGCTTCGTTAAAGCGCCGGTTATAATAACTGTTCTTGGTGAACTGCCATATTTTGAAAAGAATCACCGTCCAGGTTGCTACCGAAAAGACCAGTAAAGTATACAAAGTACCGTCGATAATAACGGCGGGCGAAACATGATAGGGCATTCCCTACTCCTTAAGGTTAATGGTTAATTAAAAGCTTTTAACTGGCATATCGCGCCTCAAATGCACATCTTAGATTTATTTATAAGCATGAATCTGAGCCACCTTTAAAAGTGGGTGCGAGTTAATTATCTGGTTAATTTAAATTGCAGTGTCTGAACCGCCCGCTGCTCAACGGCGACACCGTTAACTGTTTTTTCTTTGAATGTCCATTGATCAATAGCATTCAATGCTGCCTCATCAAAAATTTCTTCTGGTTCCGCTTCAACTACAACAGCATCTTTAACAGTGCCTTTTGTAGTAATGGTAAATTCAATTTTAACCCAGCCCTCGATATGGCGGTTCGCAGCTCGCGAAGGATACTTGGGAGGAACACGTTGCAACGGAATCACGCCGGTGCTTATTCTCGGTTCACTGCTTGCTACAGCAGGTGCAGGTTTACTGACGGGCTGCGGCGTCGACACCGCTGTTGGAAAAGCTACGGGTGGTTGCTGTTCAACTTGCGGCGGCAACTTGGGTAACTCTGCTTGTTTTGGAAGCGTTACTTTTTTAGGGATCACCGGCATTTTTTTCATGACCGGCTTTTTGACAGGTTCCTTTTTTGGCGGCTCAGGTTTGGGAGGTTCCGGCTTTGGTGGGGCTGGCGGTGTAATTTCGGCTTTTTGACCTGGCACAGATACCATCGATACTTCTATAATGACCCTATCTGTTTTTTTTGTAATCTCAGTTGGCATTAACAACCACAGTGCCAACCATACATGCAATAGCCCCACCAATACGAATAATAATCCGCCCATTAAGCGTGGCTGTTCTTCGCCGGTTAACACGGCAAATAATGAAAGTTTTTTTTCCGCAGTCAATCCCGCCTCGCCACCCGCAGGTGATAAGTTTCGATTCGCTAAGCCACCTTCGTGACTGTTAAATAGAAACATAGTGAATTTTATCTTTTTAAACATCGATTGTCCTTCATGCATGGACGACTATTTTTGATCAATTAGTTTTAATTGATAATCCTGCTGTTGCGTTTTCCAGGACAGATAAATAGCTTGCCCATCACTGATCAGAAAAGGCTGATCACCCGCTTTATCAGTTTGAGAAATCACCTCGGGCTGCGACCAATTTTTGCCATCGTCGGCAGATTTGATCAGCTTAATAATATTGTCAGTGCCATCAAACTCTTGCCAAACCACATTGACCCTGGAACCCAAAGCCAGCACATGCGGATGGCTTGCGCCTACCTTGCCAAAGTTAAACTGCAGGGAAAAATGTTGCCCGGCATCTGTCGAGTAGGCATAAAACAATCCCTGTCGGGTCGGAGAATTGCTAAACCATACCTCATGATAAATACCGGAAGCGGAAATTGACAAGCCCGGGCCATGATGCGGGCAGGCATCAATTTTCCAATTGTCCGATCCTACACGATGAGTGTCGCCGGGGGTATCCCAGTCGACAAATTTTATCAGAGCATGATCGCGTATGCCGCCATCAAAAACATGCCGCCAGGTGATGACCGGCGTATTGTCAGGCGCTATTGCAGTATCCAGTCGGCAACATTCACAGGTATGGGCGGCGATTCTTTTATTCGGATAAAAATGCTTGCCGCCATCGTCAGACCAGGCGTAATACAATGAAGATCCTTTAAATGTCACACCCGATTTTTTTGCAGCATCAACATCGCGAGCATCCAGCCAGGCAATAAAGATTTCGCCATTTTTACCGATCGCCATGCTGTCGAAGCGATGGCCGAGACTATCCTTATCATCGTTGACAGTAACCGGAGTAGAAAAATGCTGTCCGCCGTCAGTCGAACGGCTAAAGCGAATGTGACCTTTATGAGGGCCTTCCAGTTTCAGCGTCCAGGTTAAATAAATAGCACCCTTTGTATCCAACTTTATTTTCGGCCGATATTCGCCTTTGGCTTCAATTTTTTCAGCACCGGAATTAACCAACAACGGAGAGCCGAAACTTAAACCCTGGTCGACCGATGATTGCACATAAAGGTGCTCGTTATTTACCCAAGTAATCCATAGTCGACCTTTACTGTCGAAAGTGGCACTTATCGTTTCTGCGCACAGATTCGAGGGCAGCGCTTGGGGATCAGCACAAACCCCTGTTTTTGCTTCGGAATGATGATGCGCAGGCTGCTGACCATCGATTGCAGTTTTTACAGTCGCGTCAGTTGCACAGCCCAATACTATTAGTGTTGCAAGAATTACAAGAGAGTTAAGAAATGTCATGGAGTACACCAAATTTAAGAATTGGGATCAATTATAAAGGAAAAGCCGCATTGCTTAGATTGCATTTTTTAGCAATCCAAACAACGCGGCTTATTTATCCCTCTAAGTTACGCAGTAAATATCTATTCATGCTGCTGTAACCCAACCTGCCCAGTTTAATAATTATACTTTAACTGGGCAAAGTAAGTGCGCGATGGAAACGGGTGAAACAACCAGACCTGTTCGTCGTTGACGTTATCAATACCGGCCGAAGCGCTGACCTGCTTGGTAATTTGATATTTGGCGTGTAAATCAACAATAAAATACTCAGTGCCGCCCGAGGCATAAGTCGCGGCATTAATGTCACTATTATTCAATTGGCTAAATTGCGCGCTACTGTAACGGCCGCTTATCGACGTAGTCAATTTGTCGGTTGGACGATAGGCAATGGTTGCGCTAGCGCGCCACTCTGGAACACGCGGTTGGCGTTTGCCTGTTGAAGGTTGGTTGGCGTTGGGATTCGCAGCAGTAGGGCCTGCGGCAGCGGCAGCCGCATCTGAATCTGCGTTTTCGGTAATTTCGGAATCCGTCCAGGTGGCGTTACC
>CANNNN010000288.1 GCA_947506075.1 Methylococcaceae bacterium | reverse complement strand
TTAAAAGCACCGAAGAATTGAAAACAAAAATCATGGCGTTCATTGATTATTTTAACAACACGATGGCTAAGCCGTTTAAGTGGACTTATCAAGGCAAAGTTATGGTTGCCTGAATTTGATCACGAACTTCCGGTTTGTTGTACTAGTTAACTGGGCTTGCATTGATAATTTCATCATATATTTTATTAATTAACTGTAATTTTTTAGTGACATAGATTATCGGCCATTAATGTTACAGGAATAAGAATACAAGCCTGGAAGGGGATATTTTTTTGTCGCGGAGGGGGGGGGCGAGCAGGATAATTTGCAATAAATAATATCCACTTGATTTTATTAATAGCATGAATAGCATGCAGATAATCACTGATTTAATAACGTAAGGTAAATGGGGGGCCAACGCTAAAGATCTGTGTAAATCCGTCCATTCAGTGTTATCGGTATTCCATTCACTTAATGGGTTTGATGCTGGATTATTTTTTGCGAGTTGCTCAGAGGGTAATTCGAAGTGACGGGGGGTATTACTTAAAAGTCGGGGGGTGTTACCCCGCCCGACTTTTAAAGCACTAAAATATCGAGCAGGACTGAAGCATTTGGAGCCATCGAGTAGGGTGCGCATTGCGCACCTTCTATTTACGGCGCGTAATGCGTTTCAATATAGCGTTGCACGATGTCCTGAAATTCTTCGGCGATACGGTCGCCTTTCAATGTGACGGTTTTTTCGCCGTCTTCATAAACCGGCGCTACGGGAGTTTCCCCGGTACCGGGCAGGCTGATGCCGATATTGGCGCTTTTGCTTTCACCCGGGCCATTGACTACGCAACCCATTACAGCCACTTCCATGGTTTCAACGCCCGGATATTGGCTGCGCCAGACCGGCATTTGATCGCGTAAATAACCCTGAATATCCATCGCCAGTTTCTGGAAATAATCGCTGGTGGTGCGGCCGCAACCGGGGCAGGAAATAACCATCGGCGTGAAGGAACGAAAGCCCATGGTTTGCAGGATTTCCTGGCCAACGATAACTTCCTGGGTTCTGGAGGCGCCGGGTTCGGGGGTCAGAGAAATGCGGATGGTGTCGCCTATGCCTTGCTGCATCAACACCGACAACGCCGCAGCCGAAGACACTATGCCTTTGGAGCCGATTCCGGCTTCGGTCAATCCAAGATGCAAGGCATAATCGCAACGGCTGGCAAGATCCTGATAGATGTTGATTAGTTCTTGCACATTGCTGATCTTGCAGGACAGGATAATCTGGTTTTTGCTTAAACCCAGTTCCTCGGCTTTGGCAGCGCTTTCCAATGCAGACAACACGATCGCTTTGCGGGTCACGGCGGCTAGAGGTTCTGGTGTTTTTAGCTCCCGGTTTTCATCCAGTAAACGGGTCAGTACCGCCTGATCCAAACTGCCGCCGTTGACGCCGATACGTACCGGTTTGTTATATTGACAGGCAAATTCAATCATTTGCTGAAATTGCGGGTCTCGGCTTTTACCCCGGCCTACATTGCCCGGGTTAATGCGATATTTATCCAAAGCTTGGGCACAATCCGGGTATTTTTCTAGCAGTTTATGGCCGTTAAAATGAAAATCACCGATGATCGGCGTGGAGTTGCCTTTTTTATCCAGCTGATTGCGGATTTCGGCAACGGCTTTGGCCGCTTCCTCGGAATTGACCGTGATGCGAATCAGTTCAGAGCCGGCTGCAGATAATTCGATGATCTGGTTAACGGTAGCCAATACGTTGACGGTATCGGTATTGGTCATTGATTGAACCACGATAGGCGCGCCGCCGCCGACTTTAACATCGCCGATTAATACTTGGTGGGTGATTTTTCTTAGGCTGATAGACATATGCAAAATCTTTTCGAAAAGGTTACAGTTAACAGGAATAATGTTGTTAAATTATACGCCGATACAGAATATTGAGTAGAGATTAGTGTGAGGATAAATTATTTTTCAGATATACATTTGGAGTTTGGATTACTGGAAGCTCCCGATAATGACGCCGACATTATCGTTGCCGCAGGCGATATCGGCATCGGTGCGCAAGGCCTGGACTGGCTGAAAGCGCTTAATAAGCCGGTTATTTATGTTGCCGGTAATCATGAATTTTATACTCAGGAATATCAACAAATGCTGCAGGCTATCCGCAAGCAATGTGCAGGCAGCAATGTCCATTTTCTGGAGAACGACTGTTTTATCTTTCAGGGTGTGCGTTTTTTAGGCTGTACCTTGTGGGCCGATTTGTTTGTCGAAGGCGATAAAAAAGCCGAGGCTTTAGGCAAGACTTTAAATGATTTTAGAAAGATAAAATTCGACCAAAAAACGTTTGATGCGGTGGATTTTAGCCAGTTGCATCAAAGATCTAAGACATGGCTGGAGCAGCAACTGAGGCAGCCATTTTCAGGGAAAACAGTGGTGGTAACGCATCATGCGCCATCCATGTGGAGCTGGAATGATGCGGCGCATGCGCTTAAGAAGCTGGCTTACTGTAATGAGTTAAAGCCCTTGCTTCATGAATACGAGATTGCGGTCTGGTTTCATGGACATATCCACAGCCCTGCGGATTATCGTATAGCCGGGGCCAGAATATTGTGCAATCCCAGGGGCTATTTCGGTAAGAAAGTCGTGCCAGGTTTCGATCAGAACAGGATAGTGGATATTTAGTGTGTTAATCCCGCTTAACCCCCATGTTCTATTTTTATGTGTGTTTAATGGGGGTTATTTATTGCGAGTTCCCTAACTGCGGGTAAGTCTGGGTAGATTTTTCCGCATATCAAGTCTCTTGTTTCAAGGCTCAGTTCATTGCGGCTTTTTCTTGTGCTGGCAATGACAGGAAGAAAGCTAAGGTTCACCTCGATTTTATCCAGGCTCAGCATCCTGATTAAATGTGGAACAAAGCCGTCATCGCCGATAAAAGGCGCGTATTCTTTAGCCTCGCCTTGATATTTAATAGCCACGGGTTGCACCGTCGACTTGGTCAATAATGCCGGCTGAAATAATGACGAATGAAAGTTCAGAACTTCAGCTCCATTAGTCGTGGTGCCTTCGGGAAAGGCAATAATGTTGTTATTTTGTTTTAACAGCCAGACCATTTTTTCTGCAGTGATCTTGATATGTTGTTTATTGCCCCGGCGTATAAAAATGGTGCCGCCCTGTCTGGCCAGATAGCCGATTATAGGCCAGCTTGAAATATCGCTTTTGGCGACAAAATAAGCCGGTAAATATTGACCGATAACGATAATGTCCAGCCAGGAAATGTGATTGCTGACTATCAGCGTGCCAAGTTCTGGCAGTTCGCCCTCCTTGGCTATCTGTAACTTAATAATAGCGCTGAACCTGCTTAGCCAGCGGGTCTTCAGAGCATCACGTTTGATTTTGGCATTACCCGTCGAATACAGCAAGTTAACAGCGGGGAAAATGCCGGCGGCAATGATGAGTCCATTGATGAACAGGATGATGATCAGTATCAGTTTATAGTACAGCTGTATTTTCAATTTCATTTCCAGTCTGATAGCCTCTCATAT
>CANNNN010000287.1 GCA_947506075.1 Methylococcaceae bacterium | reverse complement strand
TCCAGGACTTCGCGCTTAACAGCGGCAATCAGATCCTCGCCATCTTCAAGATGCCCGGCAGGTTGATTGAATTGGAGTCCGCTTGAAGTTTCCTCTTCTACGAATAAAAAGCGCTGGTCTTGTTCAATAACCGCAGCAACTGTAACATGAGGCTTCCAAACCATTGCAAATCCTGTCTATTAAAGCTGACATTTTACTGGATTTAGAGATATGATGCTGGTAAAAATAAACTTAACCAAATACATGATGCTGATTAAGCTATCGCTTTAGCGATATTTATTTTGCATCCAATATAGGGGTTTATAAGGGTTGAAATTTACCAGGATTGGCATTATGTTAACGGCTTAACATTTCTTATTATTACAATTATGTCCGATTTAGATCCATACAAAAATAAGGATGGCGATCTTGCCATTTTGGAAGCCAAGCCCAAGTTAAAAAGACCACCGCTGTATAAGGTCATCCTGTTAAATGATGACTTTACGCCGATGGATTTTGTCATTGAGATTTTGATGGATTTTTTTGCGATGCCTGAAGAAAAAGCAACTCAGGTCATGCTGCAAATACATACACAAGGCGTTGGTGTCTGCGGGATATATTCAAAAGATGTTGCCGAAACCAAAGTATATATAGTTAACGATTATTCACGAGAGCATCACCATCCGTTGATGTGCTCGCTGGAAGCAGTGTAGGTGGGAGCTTATGTTAAGTAAAGAACTTGAAATCACGTTAAATAATGCATTTAAAAATGCGCATGATAAACGTCATGAGTTTATCACCGTTGAACATTTGCTACTGGCATTGCTCGAAAATGCTTCAGCGCAGCCGATTCTGATCGCCTGCGGCTGTGACATTAAAGCGCTACGCGGCCAGTTGACGCAATTTATTGATGAAACCACCTCGCTAATTCCGACCGGTGTTCAACGCGAAACCCAACCGACGCTGGGGTTTCAGCGGGTACTGCAACGCGCGGTTTTTCATGTGCAAGCTTCTGACAAGAAAGAAGTTTCCGGCGCCAATTTATTTGTAGCCCTATTCAGTGAACAGGATTCTCACGCGGTTTATCTGCTAAATAAACAGGATATTTCACGGCTGGATGTGGTCAATTACCTCGCTCATGGCATTTCAAAAATTGATCCTGACCATGACACGCCAAATAATCAGTCACAGGAACCAGGCAATACTGATGGCGAAGCCGCGGGCAGTCCGCTGGACAAGTACACCACCAATCTGAATGAAGAAGCCCTGAAAGGTCACATTGACCCCTTGATCGGCAGGGACTTGGAAATTGAACGGACGGTCCAGACCCTTTGCCGTCGCCGTAAAAACAATCCGTTGCTGGTCGGAGAAGCGGGCGTAGGCAAAACCGCTATCGCGGAAGGCTTGGCGAAACGGATCGTTGAGGAACAAGTGCCGGACATATTACTTAATAGTGTAATTTATTCGCTGGATTTAGGC
Source organism: Methylococcaceae bacterium (assembly GCA_947506075.1). Classification (GTDB taxonomy): domain Bacteria; phylum Pseudomonadota; class Gammaproteobacteria; order Methylococcales; family Methylomonadaceae; genus Methylobacter_A. The sequence goes on along the minus strand of CANNNN010000287.1, from coordinate 2,071 downwards.
GCGCTGGTTGCCGGCACCAAATACCGGGGCGACTTTGAAAAACGGCTTAAAGCCTTATTAAGTCAACTCAACAAAGAACCCGATTCGATTCTGTTTATTGATGAAATTCATACCATCATCGGCGCAGGTTCAGCTTCCGGCGGCGTAATGGACGCGTCCAACTTGATCAAACCGGCGCTGGCTTCCGGAGCATTACGCTGCATAGGTTCTACCACTTATCAGGAATATCGCGGCGTTTTTGAAAAAGACCATGCGCTGGCCCGGCGGTTTCAAAAAATTGATGTCCTTGAACCTTCTGTTGAAGACACCATCCTGATTCTAAAAGGACTCAAGTCACGTTATGAAGAACATCATGACGTTAAATATTCTGCTGAGGCCTTACGCGTAGCCGCCGAATTGTCGGATCGCTATATTACCGACCGACATTTGCCAGACAAGGCCATTGATGTTATCGATGAGGCCGGCGCGAAACAACGCATGACTACCAAGACTGACCGTAAACAGCTAATCGATGTTGCCGAAATTGAGGAAATAGTCTCAAAAATAGCCAGGGTTCCTGCAAAATCAGTTTCTTCAAATGATATTGACAAGCTGAGTAATCTGGAAAAGAATTTAAAAATGTTAGTCTTTGGCCAGGATGAGGCGATTTCCGCACTCGCATCGGCCATAAAGCTATCCCGAGCGGGTCTTCGGGATGCTCAGAAGACGATAGGTTCATTTCTTTTTGCCGGACCCACAGGCGTAGGTAAAACCGAAGTGACGCGGCAACTGGCCAAGGTATTGGGCGTCGAATTGATACGTTTCGATATGTCGGAATACATGGAGAGGCATACCGTTTCCAGACTGATAGGAGCGCCTCCAGGCTACGTGGGCTTTGACCAGGGCGGCTTATTAACCGAACAAGTCACCAAGCATCCTCATGCCGTCTTGCTGCTCGACGAATTGGAAAAAGCCCACCCCGATGTATTTAACCTGTTACTGCAGGTCATGGATCATGGTTCATTGACCGATAATAACGGACGTAAGGCGGATTTTCGCAACATTATTTTGGTGATGACCACCAATGCAGGCGCTGAAGAAGGTAGCCGAGCTTCCATTGGCTTTACCCATCAGGATCATGCCACCGATAGCTTGAAGGTTATCGAAAAAGGCTTCTCGCCTGAATTTCGTAACCGTCTGGATGCCATCATTCAATTTAAACCGTTGGATATTTCCATAGTCGGTCATGTCGTTGACAAGTTCATCTTTGAATTGGAGGCCCTGCTGGCAGACAAGCATGTGACGCTGGCATTGGATGCTGACGCCAGATTATGGTTGGCTGAAAATGGTTGCGATCCAAAAATGGGGGCCAGACCGATGGCGCGACTCATTCAAGAGAAAATCAAAAAGCCGCTGGCTAATGACTTGCTATTTGGCGAATTGGCGCACGGCGGGCATGTGCGGATTTACGTGACAGATAATGAACTGAGTTTCGCTATAGAAAGCGCTGACTTGGTCGTTCCTGAAGCCAACTTTTAATACGGCCGACTAGCCGTAATTCCTCAAGAAACTTGCGTTACAAATCTGTCTGGAGCAGATTTGCATTTACCCGAAGGGCGTCAGGCAGGATAGCCTGACGTTAATCCCGTAACAACAGGATTAACGCATACGGAAGGTAATACGCCCTTTACTTAAATCGTAAGGCGTCATTTCAACTTTAACGCTGTCCCCGGTAAGGATGCGAATATAATGTTTGCGCATTTTACCCGAGATATGTGCAGTCACAACATGACCGTTTTCCAGCTCGACGCGAAACATGGTATTAGGAAGCGTATCTATCACTTTCCCTTCCATTTCAATTTGATCTTCTTTAGCCATTTATAATAGTCCTAACATTTAAAACCGCAAATGATAACATAAGCACGTTTTTAACAACAGCAGTGTATAAGCACCTGGCTACATTTGTTCGTTAGCACCCATCGTTGATCATTGCAGCTGCTGGACTTGACCATTGACGCCAACCAATACCAGCGTTGCCAGCGCGTAAAAAATGCCGTGCTCGACGATGCCGGGAATACCATTTAAGGCCTCG
>CANNNN010000286.1 GCA_947506075.1 Methylococcaceae bacterium | reverse complement strand
TTAAAAGCACCGAAGAATTGAAAACAAAAATCATGGCGTTCATTGATTATTTTAACAACACGATGGCTAAGCCGTTTAAGTGGACTTATCAAGGCAAAGTTATGGTTGCCTGAATTTGATCACGAACTTCCGGTTTGTTGTACTAGTTAGAAAAATAAAAAATAGAACACTGATAACGCAGATGATTATAATTATCTGCTTTATCTGCGTTCCATTTGATTTGGTGGCGCTGAGTTGTTACCCAAAAGGACTGTTACGTGTTAGAAATCTCCGAATTATTAAATACGCTGGAAGCCGAGCTAAAACGCATTATCGAACAGCGACAACTGGTTAATCCGTTGATGATAGGCATTCGTACCGGCGGCGTGTGGGTTGCCGAACACCTGCATAGGCGTTTAGCGATAGGCGAGCCTTTGGGCTTGCTCGATATTTCCTTTTATCGGGACGATTTTTCACAAATTGGCGTTAACCCTAAGGTAAAACCCAGCCAGTTGCCGACGCATATCGAAGGTCGCGATATTATTCTGATTGATGATGTTTTTCATACCGGCAGAACAATACGCGCCGCAATGAATGAAATTTTTGATTACGGCAGGCCGAACCAGATTATTCTGGCGGTATTGATCGAACGCGATGGCAGGCAAATCCCGCTTAATCCGGATTGTGTCGGCGCTCGTATCACCTTGGATGCAAATCAGTGGATCAAGCTGACCGGGCCTGAACCGTTAGATATTTATCTGGAAACCATAGCTACGGCGGAATAGGCAATGATAGATAACCTGCAATTAAATGCAGAAGGCAAGCTTCAACATTTTCTGAGCATTGAAGGCCTGAGCAAGGATTTATTGACAGAAATTCTCGATACCGCCGAGTCTTTTGCCGACATGTCGGAGCACAAGGTCAAAAAAGTCCCACTGTTACGCGGCAAAACCATCGTCAATCTGTTTTTTGAAAACAGCACCCGCACCCGCACCACCTTTGAATTGGCAGCCACGCGTTTGTCCGCCGATGTAATCAGCATGAATATTGCGACCTCGGCAACCTCAAAAGGCGAAAGCTTGCTTGATACGATACGCAATCTGGAATCTATGTTTGTCGATATGTTTGTGGTGCGTCATGCGCTCAGCGGCGCTGCACATTTCATCGCCCAGCAGACCGCACCGCATATCAGTGTTATCAATGCCGGCGACGGACAGCACGCCCATCCGACTCAGGCGATGCTGGACATGTTCACGATACGCCAGCTCAAGCCGGATTTTTCCAAGCTCAGGGTGGCGATTATCGGCGACATTTTGCATTCCAGGGTGGCGCGTTCAGAGATCCAGGCCTTAAATACTCTGGGGGCGGCCGAAGTCCGGGTCATTGCCCCGAAAACATTGCTGCCTGCCCATGTCGAAAGCTTGGGCGTCAGTGTTTTTCATGATTTAACGACCGGACTGAAGGATATTGATGTCGTGATGATGTTGCGCTTGCAGAAAGAGCGCATGACTTCAGCATTACTGCCCAGCGAAAGCGAATATTTCAAATGCTTCGGACTGACCGAAGAAAAACTTAAAATCGCCAAACCCGATGCAATCGTTATGCATCCTGGGCCTATCAACCGGGGAGTGGAGATTGATTCCAAAGTCGCCGACGGCCCGCAGTCGGTTATACTCAAACAAGTCAGTAATGGCATCGCAGTGCGCATGGCGATTATGGCGATGGCGATGCAAAAGTCGGGGACTGCATGAAGAAGATACGCATAGATCATGGCAGAATCATCGATCCGGCCAATGACATAGATAGTAAGGGGGCTGTTTATATTGCTGACGGCAAGATTGTTTCGGTTATCGACGAGCCATCCGGCTTTACACCGGACATTATTATCGACGCAAGCGATAAAATAGTCTGCCCGGGCTTTATCGATTTAAGTACCCGTTTGCGGGATATGGGTCATAGCCGCAAGGCAACCTTTAAAAGCGAAGTGCTTGCCGCCGCCAGCGCAGGTGTCACCACGCTTTGCTTACAACCTGATACGGCACCAGTCATCGATACCCCGGCTGTTGCCGAACTGATCAGAGAATTGGCTCAAAAAGCCGGTTATCCTCAAATCTATGCCATAGGCGCGCTGACCCAAAAACTGGACGGCACGGAACTCAGCTCCATGTTGTCGCTTAATCAGGCCGGATGCATTGCAGTCGGCAATGCAAATCGGCCGGTTAAAAATCTGTTGATACTAAGACGGGCTATGGAGTATGCGGCCAGCCACGATTTACTGCTGATGTTCCGAGCCAATGATTTCGACCTGGGCAATAACGGTTGTGCTCATGAAGGCGTGTTCGCTACCCGTTACGGCTTGCCCAGCATCCCTGAAGCCGCAGAAACCATAGCCCTGGCGCAATGTTTGGAGTTGGCCGAACTAACCGGCTGTCGTGTACATTTTGGCCAGTTAAGCTGTAAACGTTCGGTGATAAAAATCCATCAAGCTAAAAAATATGGCTTGATGGTCAGCGCCGATGTTGCTATCCATCAGCTGCACCTGACCGAAAACGACATGCGGCCTTTTGACAGCGCCTACCATGTGTTGCCGCCATTGCGTACCAAAGCGGATAAACAGTATTTAAGGCAGGGCCTAGCGGAAGGCACGCTTAATAGTATCTGTTCCGACCATCAACCGCATGACCTGGATGCCAAACTGGGCGCGTTTCCTGAGACGGAGCCGGGGATGTCGGCGCTGGAGACCTTGCTGCCGTTAATGCTCAAACTGGTAGCGCAACACGCGATTACGCTAGCGCAGGGTATCGCCTGCCTAAGCGCCAATCCGGCACGAGTGCTGCGTTTAAATAGCGGCGCGTTAACGCCCGGATTTTCGGCTGATGCGTGTATCTTCGACCCGGAACTCAACTGGCAGGTTAATTCCGAAAACTGGAAAAGCCAGGGCGGTAACACGCCGTTCTGGGGTCAAACTCTGAAAGGCCGGGTAACCCATACCTTGCAGGCCGGTAAAATTATTCACTGGCTAATAGAACGCGGATGATGGGGATGGAAAGGATTTAAACGGATTTTTAATCAGCGCCTATCCGGGTCATCCGTGTTGTATTCCCTAACTGCCAATTACTTAAGCATTTTTCAAATAACGGAAAACCAATGATGCAAAAAAGAACTGCTTACCAGATAGCCGACGTGCTGATTGAGGCTTTGCCCTATATCCAGCGCTTTAAAGGCAAAACCATCGTGGTTAAATTTGGCGGCAACGCGATGATTGATGAAGAACTCAAACACAGCTTCGCACGAGACATCGTGCTAATGAAACTGGTCGGCTTAAACCCGATAGTTGTGCACGGTGGCGGCCCGCAAATCGGCCGGTTGCTGGAAAAGCTGGGCAAAACCACCGGCTTTGTCGACGGCATGCGCATCACCGACAACGAAACCATGGATGTGGTCGAGATGGTGCTGGGCGGACTTGTGAACAAGGAGATTGTTAATTTAATCAATATGCATGGAGGCAAAGCAGTCGGATTAACCGGTAAGGACGGTAATTTTATTCGAGCAAAAAAATT
>CANNNN010000285.1 GCA_947506075.1 Methylococcaceae bacterium | reverse complement strand
ATGATTTTCGTCTTGCAATAATTTTATGCAGCTTTGCTTTTTCTTCTTCTGTCAAAATAAGTCTTATTCGTTTTGCTTTGTTTTGCTTATTTTACAGAAGTAGGATATTTGAATATAGTGTCACGAACTTCCGGTTTGTTGTACTAGGGCAGTCCGTCAGTCATGTTAAATTTGGCGAAGGCGTGGTGTTGCAGATGGAGGGCGGCGGAGCTCAGGAAAGAGTGCAGATCAATTTCAAACAGGTCGGCGTCAAGTGGCTGATGCTGGCTTATGCGCAATTGGCTGTGTTGTCTTGAACCTAAAAAAATAGTTGGAACGTTTAAAATCCGTTTGTGCTGAGCTTGTCGAAGCATGAGTGGATTTTACGCTCCGCCCATTTGGAATGCTCAACTGTTATTTTAGGTTTATCAGGAAAAGCTTTCAGCCATGACCTGGTTTCTGCCATTACTCTTGGCCTGGTACATCGCTTGGTCTGCACGCTCAATCAGGCTCTCGATCGAATCATTTCGTTTGAAGCCCGAGACGCCGATAGAAACAGTCACCTTGCCTATCGATTCTTTGCTGCCCTTACGTTTTAAAGGGTGCAGGGCTAAGGAGCTTCTTATTTTTTCGGCGATTTCCATCGCTTTGTTAAACGGCGTATTGGGCATAATGATGGCCATTTCTTCGCCGCCATAGCGTGCCGCATGATGATGCTCAGAAATGTGTTGCTTCATCAGATTGGCTGTATAACGGAGTACGTTATCTCCAACCTGATGCCCAAAGGTATCATTAACTTTTTTGAAGTGATCAAGGTCCAGTATCAGCAGGCACAGTTCAGAACTGTTTTGTTTATGGACTTCAATGTGTTGATCCAGTGTTTGATCAAAAGCCCGGCGATTAAAAAGACCTGTTAGCGCATCTGTTTTTGCGGTTTCGTGTGCTTTTTCAAGATCATGACGTAGCGACTGCATATCTTTTTTACTTTCATCGAGTTGTGCTTGCAGCGACATACTGGTTACGGCTAGACTCTGAGTTTCTGCGATGATTTCTGTTAGGACCTCCTTGATCTCGGATAGGCTGCGGCTGTTTTCCAGTTTCTTACTGTGACTCTGGAAATGGAGTGTTGCTGCGCTGGCCTTATCGCCGGTAGCTCCGATGGCCTCGCTGGTGTCATTAATAAGCTGCAACAGGGTTTGGTTAATTTTGTCCAGGGATTTGATCGAGGTGTCGCAAATGTGTTTTTCAAAAAGATTGATACAGAGTTCAGAAGTGAAGGTCGTCTGCTTATCAAGAATATCTCTCAGCTCATTGCTTAACTTGATGTTATTTCCAGCAATATAATCATAGAAAATCGTAAAGCTAAGTGGATCGATAGCGACTTTTTTTACTGCCATCAACGGAAGAATCTGCCTTAGATACTCAGCATTTTGTTCCAATGTGGCATTGTATTTAGAAATGAAGGTTGAGCTGTTGATTGTCATTATTTAAAGCCAATGTGAGATCCCCATCTGTCCTGACTTAAGACGAGATCGATGCTGTTACAGCAGGTTGGCGCTGTCCCACTTCTTCATAGGAAGAACTTGACTACCCTAAGTTGTCCGATACAGTTTAGGGTAAATCATTTAGCCAAAAGCTTGCTGGCCCAATTTCATTCTTATAGATTATAAATTACGCGATTAAGTACATAAATGCAATCCATATGTCAAGCAATTGAATATTATGGAAAATATATTTATTTAATAGGGTTGTTGCTTTTCGAAACCTTATGCTGGAGCAGCTTCTCTGGAAATAGCCGACTCTTGATTTCTCTTTTGTATCCATGATTCAAGCTGGTCAGCCGGGAGTGGTTTTGAATACCGGTATCCTTGAACGGAATCGCAACCGCTGGAAATTACCAGGTCCAGCTCGTCGTCAGTTTCCACCCCTTCTGCAACCAATTCCAGCGACATGCTTTTTCCCAGGGCGGCAATGGCTTTGACTATATCGACATTGACGGGTTCACACTCCAGGTGGCGGATGAAGGATTGGTCGATTTTCAACTTGTCAATTGGAAACATCTTCAAATAACCAAGGTTGGAATAGCCGGTGCCAAAATCGTCTATGGCCAGTTTGACGCCCAAGTCATGCAAGGTATGCAAGGTTTTAAGCACGACCTCCACATCATGCATGAACAGACTTTCGGTCAGTTCGAGTTCAAGATAAATCGGCCGTATGCCACTGTCAGAGATGATAGATTTCACCATCTCGCAGAATCCGGTTTGGTAAAACTGCATCGCCGAAATGTTGACCGAAACGGACATCGGTTCCAGGCCGGATTCTATCCAGAGCATATGTTGTCGACACGCCTGCTGCAACACCCATTTGCCGATTGGAACGATCAGCCCGGTTTCTTCGGTGATTTCGATAAAATGAATGGGCGATAGCAGGCCGCGCTCCGGATGCTGCCAGCGTATCAAGGCTTCGTTGCCTATCATCTTTCCGCTGGAAAGTTCAATCTGGGGCTGGTAAAACAACACGAATTCGTTGCGTTCCAGCGCTCCACGCAAGTCGGTTTCAAGCGTCATGCGGTCGAGCGAATAGACATTCATGCCCGGAATGAAATGCCGATAGGTGTTGCGGCCGCTGCGTTTGGCTTCATACATCGCGGCATCGGCTTTCGCCAGCAGTCCCGTCGGCTCGGCATCGTCAACGGGATACAATGCAGTACCTATGCTGGCGGTAATGAACACTTCGCGGCCCATGATCTGTAAAGGCAGTGTCATAGCTTCCAGGACACGTTTGCACAAGGCGTTAATATCGTCCTGACAAGTCGGCGATTCCTGCATGATGGTAAATTCATCGCCAGACAGTCGCGCGACCGTGTCGCTTTCCCTTGCGCAACTGGCCAGGCGTGCTGCTGTTGCCACTAACAGTTTATCGCCGAAGCCATGGCCCATTGAGTCGTTAAAATGCTTGAAGTTGTCCAGATCGATGAATAAGAGCCCCAGCTGGGTTTTGTCACGACGGGCTTCAATGATCGCCATATCAAGCCTGTCCAGAAACAATAAGCGATTGGGCAGATTGGTCAGCTGATCGTAGTGAGCGAGGTAAAAAAGATTGGCTTGCTTGCGTTGGGTAATCTCGTTCAATAAGTCCAGTCCATTCGCGACCCCGATGTATTGTCCGTCATTGGTGGCAATGAATCCGCTGACCATATGTTGCATGCCGGCATCAACAATGATTCTGGCAACATCATCGATGGTGGCGCTATGGTCGACGATAATAGAATCCGTATTCATGAACGCCGAAATATTTTTTTTTCCGTGAATTTCCTTGGAAAAAGGCTTGATAAAAGTTTCGATAAAAACTTTGCGATCAACTAGACCTGTAGGTATGTTGTCACTGTTGACCACCGGGAGCGCAAATATGTCTGAATTTTTCTGGAACAAGTCCAGCACTGTCAGGCATGACATGGTCTCAGCGACAGGCGAAATAAATTTCAGCAAGATTGTTACGGTAGGATTATCGTTATTACTAGTACAACAAACCGGAAGTTCGTGACACTATATTCAAATATCCT
>CANNNN010000284.1 GCA_947506075.1 Methylococcaceae bacterium | reverse complement strand
CTGCCTTTAGATGAAGTAACGGCGATGGTTCTATCACATCTCGAGTCGCTTTCTGTTAAACCTTTTGAAGAAGGACTATATGATGAGATTTCTAAAATAACGCGTTTCATGAAAGAAAAATGTGAATTAGCTGAAGTTTTTAAAAGTCTAAAGAAATATGTTCCAGAATTTTCAAAGTATTCTGAAGTTGACTTAGTGCTTGGCAATGAAAAAATCTTTATCGCAACTATTCATAAGGCAAAAGGCCTTGAATTTGAAAACGTCATAATTCCTCAAGTTGTTGATAATAATTTCCCTTATTTTAACTCAGGTACTGAAGATAAAAAAATAGAAGACGCTAGACTTTTGTATGTGGCGATGACCCGCGCAAAAACAAATCTTTTACTTACCCATCACACTTTTTTTGGTAATTATGATAGAAAATTGTCCCGCTTCATAAATGAAGAGGAAATAAAATCAATGTTTAAATATTCAAGTTCTCAATATGCTGATAGAAACAAATAATGATATACCAGATAATGTCGTAAAAGATTTCAATGAGTCACTAAGATTGACTGAAAGTTTTTACAAAGTACATCTTTTATCTATCGAGGAAGGTCAGCTTATCAAAGTTGGGCCTCTTAGTAAGCAAGGTGCTCTGTCATTCTTTAATCAATATTATAAGAATATTGAAGTTTCCGACTAAGTGCTTCGCATTGGCTATGTGCAAGCCATGATTGCCCCATATATCCTTTAAAAAACGCCCCAGCGTACCTTTGCCACTACCCTTTTCGCCCCGCAGTACAGGTGCCGCGCCTGCTGGTTTATCGGGGTTTTGGATGGTGTAGGCGATCCAATTTAGAATATAGTCATACAAATCTTGATGGCCTGCACAAACAACCTCTCTTGTGTGCTTGTGGATGCGCCCCAGTAATGCGTCATTCTGTTGTGGCTGGACACTGAACCCGCGCCAGGTATTGAAATAATTATCCGGCGCTTTCTTGGCTGGTAGAAAAACCACTCCACCTGTAAACGCTCTTGACCTGTAATCCAATGCCCAGGCCATCAGTTCATTTTTGTAAATATCTTTTACATCTTCATTAACTATTTTTTCGCCGGTCTTGATCAGCGAATTGTCATAAACGCGACTCAATTCATCACGGTTGAAAAAGGTAAGCGATTCTCGCCCGTCATGCGTAGAGCTGCCCGGCTCGATCCTCATTATCCTGTGCTTACCACCGATCAAGGTGGATGCATGGTTCCTGTTCCATTTCTCAATATGTGCGTCCAGCGCCAGTTTCCAGTCGGGCTTGTCTCTCGAAATAGCAGGTTGTGAACAGTTTATTTCTATAGGGTTATGATGCAAAAAATATTGCAGCTTTTGACCATGCGCCAGCGAGTTAACGACCGGCTTTCCATCGTTAGCAAAAAATTTTGCAGTCGTTCTCCCGTAGGCGTTACCCTCGATAGGATCAGCAAGGGCTTTGCCGTCAAAGGCTTTAGGATTTGCCAGTACCGCGCCCACCTTCACTGTGCCGGTGGAAAATTCCAGCATGAAGTCGGCGTATAGGTCACGACAGCCGCCTATCAATATCTGGTTGATGACCTCTGTTGCCTTTTCCGGCGCTGCACCTGCGGCAATCATGGTGCTGATTTTTTCCTTCTTCCAGTCACCTGTCTTTTTTGCTGCCGCTGATTTAATAAGCTCCTTCGCTGCCGCCTTTAAGGTCACAACTTGCGCCACCTCCTCTTGGGTCAATGCAGGTAGCGTTACAATATCCAGCGCTACGCCATCTGTGAAGATCATTTCCGGTACAGTAAACTCCAAACCGGTGCCCGTGATAATCGGCTTCCCTACGAAGTCCAGGCGCTCTGGACTGAATACAGCGGCATCTATGCAGGTTCGTTCCAGCAACGCGCCGTTTGCCGACAATGCGATATACCCATGTCCAGTAAGCCATAGCCGATCCGCTAACAGTTTTCCGTACTCTGGGATCAGAACTGCATCGACTACAGGCATATACAAATGGAAACCCTTGTCAGTCCTTGGGATTTCCCCTGCGATATGAACGCCAGCCGACACTGAACCGCGCACGATCCGCGCAGCCTGTGCTATTTCAGGGTGAATGGCTATCAATGCCGCCAGCAATTCATCAGGTGTAAAGGACTGCCCGTACTCGCTGGGGTCGTGGTCCACCATCGCCACGCCAGCCTTGCTGTATTGAAAATAATCCAGTGAGCGAGAAATTATATTTTTGTCGGGGTTGGCTTTTGCTTTTGTCGCTATAGATACCTTGTCTGGATAACTGAGGCCATGAACACCGTAACCAAATGCTTGCTTGTCGGTCTGCTTAGCCAATGCCAGACCGAAGTCCTTAAAGAGCATCGTGATGCGATTTGCCGCGCCTTTGGTCATTTGCGCCGCCGCCTGCTTCTGGATCAGTCCATCTTCAAGCCAATAGCGTTTGGATAGTGAGTCAGAACTTTTATACTGGGTGAATGTGATTTGATTATCCATTAGACGGACCATCCCATCGCAGCAATAAGCATTAACACGAAAGCTATTGCCGCCTTTACTTTCTGATAGACATTACGCATCGTAGCCGCCACCTAGAATATTAACTCTGATTGCAGAAAAGCCAGCCAGGGCCCCTTTAATGCGTTGGTAGATTTCCTTGTATGGAACGCCTGAACTCATGCCCATGGTCAAAACCTCCGCCGCTGTCAACTCGATAGTGCCTAAGTGTGATAATTGGATAGCTGTCATTAATTCTCGCGCCTCTGTAACTTTAGGCTCAAGGATGACCAGCGTATTGTGTGCAAGGTTGGTTATTATGGTGAAATATTTGTCAGCGTTACGGCTACCGCTGTCTTTGGCGTAGACAATAAATTGTTGAATTGCGTCAGTGAGTATTGATCTACTACCTTTTCCTGTTAGCCGCGCAACCTGACATGATAGCTTTTCGCGCTCCTTCGATTGCCGATCAAGTTTAATTTCTAAATCCATGAATGCATCGACCAACCGCTTTTGGCCTTCTCTTGATTTTTTGCCGCCGATGAATGGCATCGCTTTTAAGAAGCCTGCTTTGTTCAGTTCAAAACAGCGATACTCTCGGCCTAGTTTTATATACTTTCGTGGCTTAGATTCTAGCCACGATATTGTTCCATCTGCCAGTAATCCATCTAAAATTGGCAACACATTTTTATGTGGCCTGCCAAACTCTTTAGCCAAATCACGACTGTCGATGCAGATTTGTTTATTGCCACCATGAATAACGAGAATGGATTTTATTGATGATGATAAAATGTCTTTGTTTGTTGTTGAGCTGCTGGAATTGGTCGTTCCTGTGGTGGATATATTATTGTTCATTATTATTATTTCCTTCTGTCATCACGACAGTAGATTGCATAGCGATAGCCGCCTGTCCGGGCGGCATTCTTTCGTAAAAAGCCTATTTCTTAGGAAGCGCTTGTCGATAGTTGAGGCTGATACTGCTCCAGCCATGCTAATACGTCAGACTTGCGATATTTAACAGCGCGTGAAATTTTAATAAACGGAATGCCG
>CANNNN010000283.1 GCA_947506075.1 Methylococcaceae bacterium | reverse complement strand
TTGATGCTCATTTAAGAAATAAGCCTGTGCCTTCAATTTTATATCAAGAAGAATCAACAGTGCCTGACAAAATAGCTGCTTGAGATAATTGGGTAGGTGAACGGTTACGGATAAATTAACACTGCGGCAATCATTACAAATGCCATAATCATAATCAACGTAGCCATTACAATCCCTCCAATTCGTGAAAGTGGCGCTCGATTTTTCGGCTTATATTCATACAAACAAAGACCAAAAAAGGTAAAAGCAATCCACCCATGTAAAATAACACATCAACGGTGTTATCCAAATACAATTTTGCCATGCCAGCAACGTCAGCGACCATAACAGTGACCACTACTTTAAAAAGCTCTTTAAGCCAATCAATACGAGCCTTTACTTCATCAATCTTTGCCATAAGCATTTCTCATCAAAATTACTGCTTGATTCTACTACGGCAAATGCACCACCCATAGCCATCACACGCTCCAAGAGGCTCACACAACTTCTAAATAGGAGTCGACTGAAACAGGTTTCGCATATGCCGATTGGCCAGCCATTTCAGGCTGGAAAATAACAGCATGGTCGGCACGGCGTAAGCTAGTGCAACCCCGGTTGAGCCGTAACGGGAACCCAGGATAAAACTTAAGCCTATCATGCTAAACACTGTTAGCGACATCAAACTGACGACTAGACGATTGCGGCCCATAAATTGCAGATAATACGAGGAAATCGAATATAGTGTATTAAATGCGGCTCCTAGCGCACTGATTAATAAAGCCTGATAACCTTGGGAAAAGTCGGAACCGAACAGACTTAATATTTCTTGCCCCCAAACGCCGATAATACCCATAAAAAACGTGATAAAACAGGCGATTAGCTGCAGACGCTTACGAAGTAAATCCTTGATAGCGGCTTGGTCGTTACGCTCCAATAAAACCACCAGCATCGGCAGATAATAACGATTGGTCGAGGTGCCGATCAGCGAAATCAAGCCCGCTGTTTGTATCGCAACAGCGTATGTGCCCACCACCGCCTGCGAGGGATGCAATATTTCCAGAATGATAGTGCCGGCATTGTTCAGTACTGTCATCATGACACTACTGATCAGCAATGGCAGTGAATTTTTTAGCCACCAGCGCCGATCTTTCGAGTTGGGGTTTACCCCTCTGAGTTCTGATGGACTGGCGACTCGGACAGTAATTAACATCATTATCAAGGTTAAACACCAAGCCGCTCCGAAACAGAGCACAGCCGAAACAGCCGTCAGACCCAGCTGAAAATGATGTAGACCACTAAGCAGCAGCAAAAAAATCGCAGGCAGAAAAACACGATACAAAGCCAAACCCAGCATCTGTTTGCCGTAAACGGTAATGACTTCGGTCAAAAACAGACAAAGCGCGATCACCGGCAAAAAGCCTGCATAAATCACAATGGCAATGTGAAAATCGGCATCCTGCAAAGCCAAAATGCTTTCCAAACCCACGCCAAGCAAGCCCAGCAGCAACAAACTGAAAAGAACAATAATGCGTAACGAAAATAGCCAAAAGCCTCGCAGATGCGACCAGTTTTCGCGCTCGATATACAGGGAAATCAGACGTAAGGCATGTTTTTCCAGTCCTAATGTTGCCAGAGTCGATAACAGCGTGACAATGGAAACTGCCACGTTGTAATCATCGAAAGCGTCGATAGCCAAATGTCTAGCTAGAACAATATTCGCCCAATACATCAGCGCATAATGGCTAAGACTCAAGCCAAACAGCATCAGGGAACTGAAATTATTGGGTTGGACGGAAAAGTTGGGGTTCACTATAAATCCATTTGGTTGAATATGTATCCCGCTGGAGTGCAGGTTTTGCCTGCACTCCAGCGGGGGCTAATTCTTGCGAGTTCCGAAGTCGGTCGGGCTTGCAAGCCCGGCCGACACATTTAAAGTCTTCTGCAATGCACAAAGGGTGAGTTGTGGATACGCAAGCCTACCCTATAACTACCAAGTCTGCTCCGTCTTAGTAGCCGCTCTACTTGCCTTGCCGTACAACTTTAAAACATTCAACCGTTCCGCTCATCTCGTTGGCTGTTAGCAGATAATGTTCCCCGTCCACGACAAAATGGGCTATACCTTCAGGCGACTTCTCTTCATCGCCTGCGATTTTGCCCAGCGTGACGACTGTTGGATGAGCGGGGTCGGCCAGAGAAATCAATTCAATCGCCCCCGCTCTTTCCATGCCGACCGCAACATAAGGAATGCCTTCCAGATCGAAGGCAACCAGCATTTCGGGTTCCGAGCCTTTTTTGTTACTGCGTTGCTCAGGGTAAACTTTATTGGCATAGGCAAACTCATCAAGCTGGTTGCCGGTGTCGCCTAGCAATGAGCCTGTTGCCGCATCGAAAACACTGACTGACCGTCCGCCGCCAGTCGACTCCCCTGCCTTTGGCGTAGAGCTATCGGTATCGCTGTCGCCTTCGTCGGCAGTAACAAAATAACGGCCATCGCCTACTGTGGTAATCCCATCGGGTTCACGCAAACCCGAGAACGATTGATTAAATTTAACCCAGCCGTCATAACGGGCATCGGCTTGATGGTGGGTCTCGCCCAGTCCGTAATAGCTGAGCACCTGGGCATTGATTAAATCCACTACCGCAACAGCATTATTTTCCTGCAAGGTTACATAGGCTTTGCTTGCATCAGGTGAAATGGCAATATATTCAGGTTCCAATAACGCGGGCGAACGGTTTTTTATCGGGATTAATATTTTCTTCTCGCCCTTGGTTTCCGTGCCAAATACATCGTGTCCTTCAAAACAGCCCAACAGGACTTTTTTCTTTTCAATCTTGCCATTACCGTCAAAATCCATAGTCTTGCTGATGATGCCGTCGCCATTCCAGTCGATGCCCCTTTCCATAAATCGGTCGCCTTCGGTGATCACAAAGCCTTCATTATTGGTCATATTGGCCAGTTCCAGATTTTTGTGGCTCATAATATGTCCGGATTGATTGAGCTGCACGATAGAAATACTGCCTTCCGGTGTAAAAAAATGCTTGCTGGAGGGCTCAAACAAAAAATCCTCGCCTTCATTAGCAATCAGCGCAAGTTTGCCGTCCTCGGAAAAAACCACAGCATCCGGACCAAAACCAACAACAATACGATCCACCAAGTGTCCGGTGGTCGCCGAGCGAATCTCCAATCTGCCGGGGCTGTTTCCGGCATTGATGACAGCCGCAAACATATCCAGCTCGGGATGAAAAGCGACCGAGGTTAATTCTTCCCCCTTTTTTAGTCCCAGTGCGAAACGCGCTGTTCGATGCAAATTCTGAGGATGGCTGACATCCAGCACCTCCACTTCACCGCTTGCAAAATTGCTGAGTGCTGCTCGCAGCGTGGATTGCTGCACACTGACGATTTCCGTGCCTTGTTTATATCCCGAATCATAAATACTCATCGGTTCTATGGCCCAGGGAGTGATCGGTGCTGCCGGCAGCACTGCGCAACCGGCCAAACATAAAATCGGTACAGCTTTAATCACATGACTTATTTTCAACGTTTACCTCGTTAAGGACAATTTTTAT
>CANNNN010000282.1 GCA_947506075.1 Methylococcaceae bacterium | reverse complement strand
CTATCGCACTGGCAGCAACTTGTCCCGCAAGAAGCGCCCAACGGCAGTTTACGCAACTTGCCTTTACTGATCCATTTATCCAGCATGCCCCGAAGCGCATCGGCATCCATGTTGAAATGTATAATTAAATCGGCCAGTGCAACTCTATGTTGTAATCTTAAATAAGCTCTTAAATCAGACAGTATCACTTATCGTCTCCCCTGGATGTTTTACGTTGCTTGCCTCAGCATTTTTACCGAGCAGATGCAGTCCGAGCAATACCAGGCTAAACGCAAAAACTAACCCCGTTATCCACGCCAATGAATACTCCGGATGCTGACTATAAGACATCGCCTGATAAAAAATAGTTGCCGTCATGTAGGCAATTCCGGTCGTCCAGCACACCACAAACACGGTCCAGTTTAGGTTGGTTTCCCGGTAAATGGCTGCGGTTGCCGCAACACAAGGTGCATACAATAAAATAAATAACAGATAGGCAAAAGCGCCGGCTTTGCCATCAAAACTTTGTTGCATCGCGGCAAAGGTCGCGGTATTGACTTTTTGCTCACCCGCTGCTGCCGCCATGTCGCCAACGCTGCCGACATCCAAACCTAAGGGATCCAATAGGTTACCGGCAACCGCCTGCAGATTTTCAGGTACCGTTAAAAAGGCGTTGACTAAGGCCTGTTTCAAATCGAACGGCGCTTTATCTGCGGCAGTTGAATCTGTTGCAAGCTGGCTATACAAAGCATCCAAGGTTCCTACCACCGCTTCTTTGGCCAAAACTCCGGTAAAAATACCTACCGTTGCCGGCCAGTTGTCCTTTTCTATGCCCATCGGTTTGAATACCGGCGTCAAGCTCCGACCGATCTCGCTCAATACTGATTTATTGCTGTTTTCCTGACCGAACGAGCCATCCGTTCCCAACGCATTAAGAAAATTCAGCACTAACACCATCGGTACGATAACCTTGCCGGCGTTGAGCAAAAAAGACTTGAGCCTATCCCAGGTCCTGATAAAAACGCCCCGCACCGTCGGCATATGATAAGCGGGCAGTTCCATAATAAAGGGCGCTGACTCGCCTTTAAACAAGGTGTGACGCATGATTAAACCGGTCAGTACCGCGACTGCAATACCCAGTAAATACAAACCGAAAACCAGATTCTGACCGCCGACCGGAAAAAAAGCCGCAGCAAATAACGCGTAAACCGGCAGTCTGGCACCACAGGACATAAACGGGTTCATCAGGTTGGTCAAGATCCGGTCGCGCTGGTTTTCCAGCGTCCGCGTTGCCATGATTGCCGGCACATTACAGCCAAAACCGACTATCATCGGTACAAAGGATTTGCCGGGCAAACCGATCATGCGCATGAACCTATCCATCACGAAAGCGGCCCTGGACATGTAACCGGAATCCTCCAACGCCGACAGCACCATAAACAAAAAACCGACGATAGGAATAAAAGTAGCAACCACCTGTATGCCACCGCCTACGCCATTGGTGATTAACACGATCAGCCATTGCGGCCAGTCAAGATCAGTTAATGCCAGACTTAAGCCGTCGATCAATAATGCGCCTACAACTTGTTCAAAAAAATCGACGAACGCGCTGCCGATATTGATCGTAAACATGAACATCGCGTACATAACGAACAGAAAAATCGGAATGCCGAGATAGCGATTCAATACGATGCTGTCGATTTTATCGGTGGTATGCCGACCCACTTCGGTCAACTTGCAGACCGCGCCGTTGGTCAACTCATTGACGAAGCCATACCGCGCATCGGCTGCGAGTATGTCTATTTCATCATCGGTTTCGGTTTCTACCCGGCGCTGTAAATTCACAACTGTCGGCAACAAGGCGGTTCCGGCAATTTTCTTGGCCAGGGTGTCGTCTTCCAACAAACGAACAGCCAACCAGCGCAAGTCACACGGCTGCCGCTCTGCGGCCTCAAGCAACAACGGTGATATATCAGCGATGGCTTGCTCGAGAACGGAGTTATAGTTGATTTTTACCGAAGGTATCGGCTTGGTGATCGCAGCGCTGTTGATGGCCGCCTTTAACGTGCCGATACCGTCCTTGGTTGAGGCTGTAATCGGAATAACCGGACAACCCAACAGCTGCTCCAGATATTCGATATCAATTTTAATGCCGCGCTGTTTAACTGCGTCCATCATATTAAGCACTAAAATCATCGGCACTCGCATTTCGATCAGTTGCGAGGTCAAATAAAGATTCCGCTCTATATTGGAAGCATCGACAATATTAATGATTAAATCGGCCTGCTTGGAGGCAACATAATCACGGGCAACTTTTTCATCCAACGAAACCTGATCGTCGGCGGCCTCTAAAGAATAGGTGCCGGGCAAATCAACTAATTCGATCCGCTTATGGTTGAAACTATATTCACCGGTTTTTTTCTCGACCGTAACGCCTGGCCAATTACCGACATGCTGTCTTGATCCGGTCAGCACATTAAATAGCGTGGTCTTGCCACAATTTGGATTACCAACAACGCCAACTATAAAATCAGTTTTTATCATAGCTTCTCTATCAACAATATCGCAGCTTCATCCTTGCGCAGAGTTAAGGAAAATCCGCGTAATTTAATTTCAACGGGATCGCCCATCGGAGCAAAACGGGTAACGCGAAATTCAGTCCCTGGCGTTAAACCCATAGCCAACAGACGTTTGCGATAAGCCTTACCCAAGGGTTCAAAGCCGACTATCTTCCCTGAATCGCCGGCGGCAAGATTTTTTAAGCTTATTACCATAAATTATGTATTGAAATAAAGTGCATTAAAACCAATCGCCCCCGGAGTTATCAACAATCATTCTCATTTGAGACGACTATAGCATACTTATTTAAATTCCGTATTTTTTAAACGGGTGTTTGGAGTGGCGATAAAAAGTTGCGCATTACTTCAAGTGAGGGAGTTTGTGTTTGTGGAACTTGAGGTCAAATGATGGCCGAGGAATGCACGCCAGGCTTTAGCGCCGCACTTGGTTTGCGATACTTTTGAGCGTAGTTTTACAATGAAAATAACCCAATATTGAAATATCTTCATTTTGCCCATAACAGTGGCACAACGATAAAGGCCGTTCAATTTTGGCCAGTTCTTGCTTGTCTCTTGCCTCATAAAATAACTCGGCCTTAGTGATCTCACTGACGGCAGTATGGGCTGGACTAATATACTGCAAGATTTGTAGACAGTCAGGTTGGCTTTGTAAAATTCAATCAGGATATTGGTATCGCAAGTATCATTGCTGATCATCGCGCCAAGCCTGAATGCGTATAGATTTCTGCGTAATGTCATCGCAGCTTTCCCAAATACCCGCACACTTGAACAAATCAACGGCAGATGCTGCTGCTTTGGTTGAAGTTTTATTTGTATCAGAACCGGCATCGTTTAATAAAATGACTTTAATTTTTTCTGATTGTAACGGATTATGGGGTAAGGCAATATTGGTGACTTAAGGATGGCAGCCCTTTGTCCGATGGGGTATAGCTCATTCCATTACACACAACTTTACAGTGATGCGATAAAATAATAAATTTCAATTACCATTATTACCATCG
>CANNNN010000281.1 GCA_947506075.1 Methylococcaceae bacterium | reverse complement strand
TGCGGCGTTTTATCCGCCCTGCATTAAACAAATCACTACGGTTTTGGGTGAAACGGTAACTGAAACTGCCGTAAAATTCAAAACCACCGGCACTATCATCGTAGAGCCCGGCTGGCAGGCCTTGTATAAAAATGATTCAGCCTCAGAGCGTGGCAACGAGGCCAAAATCCTGCCCAACTTCGTGGTCGGCGAAACCGGCCCGCAGCAGCCGACTATCACCCAGGGCAAAACCACGCCGCCCAAACCGTATAACGAAGCGAGTCTGCTGAGCATCATGGAATCGGCCGGTAAAACCTGTGACGATGAACAACTTAAAGAGGCCTTAAAAGAAAAAGGTCTGGGCACGCCAGCAACCCGAGCCTCGATTATCGAGGTGCTGATCAAACGCAGCTATATCCAGCGGCAAAAAAAGACCCTGCTCAGCACCGAAGCCGGACGACATTTGATCTCGCTGATCGCCGACGACCGGCTAAAATCGGCGTCCATGACCGGCGAATGGGAGGGTAAACTCAAAAAAATTGAACATCATGCTTATGATCCCGACCAGTTCATGGCCGAAATTATCCAGTTTACCCAGCAAATAAAGGATCAGTCCGACCAGCCACTTTACGATCAAAGCCGTCTGGGCGACTGTCCGTTATGCCAGAAGCCGATTATCGAGGGCAGAAAAGGTTATGGTTGCAGCGACTGGAAAGCAGGTTGTCAGTTTGTGTTATGGAAGCAGGTTTATGGCGTACCGGTTAGCCGGGATATGGCTTGCCAATTATTGCAAAACAGCAAGACCCTGAATCATTACGCGATCAAGATTAACGCTGAAGTATTTAATGCCCAATTAATCCTTAATAAACAGGGTGGTACGGAATTTTTAAAAGCTGAGGCGGCGCCCCGGCTTGATCTAAAAGAAGTCCTGGCCGATTGCCCGTTATGCAACGGAAAGATTATTGAAACCCCAAAAGCCTACAGCTGTAGCGAATGGCGTAACGGCTGCAAAATGGTGATCTGGAAAACCGTTGCGCAAAAGAAAATTACAGCGACGATGGCTAAAAAGTTACTCAGCAAAGGCGAAACCGGCTTGTTAAAAGGCTTTAAGTCCGCAAAAGGCACAGAGTTTGACGCCAATTTGAAATTGGTCGATGGCAAAGTTGAAATGGATTTTGTGGGGCGTTAATGGGTGCAATCAAGCACCTAAAAATAATTACCCTGTTGCCCTTATGAAATGTCACATAGTTGTCATGATCAGTGTTTAAACTATAATGAATTATTTTTTTTCAAAATCAAACCTGGATGTATAAATTATGACTATGCCCTTGACCAAAGAAGAAATTGCCAATATTAACGCTTACTGGCGAGCCTGCAACTATCTTGCTGCAGGCATGATTTATTTGCGCGATAATCCGCTATTGCGCGAACCGCTGAAATTAGAGCATGTAAAGAGTCGTTTATTGGGTCATTGGGGCGCAAGTCCTGGACTTTCTTTTACCTATATCCATCTTAACCGCTTGATTAACAAATATGATCTGAGTGCTATTTTTCTGGCAGGCCCGGGGCATGGCGCGCCTGGCGTGCTGGGACCTGTCTATCTGGAAGGCGCATACAGTGAAGTGTACCCGAACAAGAGTGAAGACGAACACGGCCTGCGCCAGTTCTTCAAAGAGTTCTCTTTTCCAGGCGGCATCGGCAGCCATTGCACGCCTGAAACTCCGGGCTCGATTCATGAAGGTGGTGAACTGGGTTATAGCGTTTCCCATGCGTTCGGCGCGGCTTATGATAATCCTGAGCTGATCGTTGCGGTGATGGTCGGCGATGGCGAGTCCGAAACTGCGCCATTAGCCACTTCTTGGCATTCGAATAAATTCCTGAACCCGATCCGTGATGGCGCGGTGCTGCCTATCCTGCATCTGAACGGCTACAAGATCAACAACCCGACCATCCTGTCGCGCATCTCGCACGAAGAACTGGAAAACCTGTTCAAGGGTTACGGTTGGACGCCATATTTTGTCGAAGGCTCAGATCCGGAGACCATGCACCAGGCTATGGCCGAGACCATGGAACAATGTGTGCTCGAAATTCGCCGCATCCAGCAGGAAGCGCGCTCTAGCGGTAAACCGATTCGTCCGCGCTGGCCGATGATAGTATTGCGCAGCCCGAAAGGCTGGACTGGCCCGAAAGAGGTTGACGGCAAAAAAGTCGAAGGCTTCTGGCGCTCTCATCAGGTGCCGCTGGGCAACGTGCGCGACACGCCTGAACATTTCAAGCAATTGGAAGACTGGCTGCGCAGCTACAAGCCGGAAGAACTGTTTGACCAAAACGGCCGCTTGTTGCCCGAACTTAAAGCCCTGGCGCCAAAAGGTACGCGAAGGATGAGCGCCAACCCGCACGCCAATGGCGGCCTGTTGCGCAAAGCCCTGCACATGCCTGATTGCCGCGACTATGCGACCGTCGTGACCAAGCCCGGCACCACTACGGCTGAAAACACTCGGCCACTGGGCAAGTTTCTGCGCGACATCATGCGTCTTAACATGAATAATTTCCGCGTATTCGGACCCGATGAAAACAGCTCGAACAAGCTGGATGACGTCTATGAAGTCAGTAAAAAAACCTGGCTGGCCGATTATCTGCCGGAAGACGCCGATGGCGGCGAACTGTCGCCGGACGGACGGGTCATGGAAATGCTGTCCGAGCATACGCTGGAAGGCTGGCTGGAAGGCTATCTGCTGACCGGTCGTCACGGCTTTTTCTCGACTTACGAAGCCTTTGTGCATGTCATCGATTCGATGTTTAACCAGCATGCCAAATGGCTGGCGATGTCCAAGGAAGTGCCTTGGCGCGCGCCGGTATCGTCGCTGAACCTGCTGATTACGTCTACCGTCTGGCGTCAGGATCATAACGGCTTTACCCATCAGGACCCCGGCTTTCTCGATGTGGTAGTCAATAAAAGCCCGGAAGTAACGCGCATCTATCTGCCGCCCGATGTGAACTGTTTATTGTCGGTTGCCGATCATTGTTTGAAGAGCACCAACTACATCAATGTGATTGTCTGCGACAAGCAAAAGCATCTGCAATTTCTGGATATGGACTCGGCGATCAAGCATTGCACGAAGGGCATAGGCATCTGGGATTGGGCGAGTAATGATCAGGGCGTGGAGCCGGATCTGGTCATCGCCAGTGCCGGCGATATTCCGACCAAGGAAGCCTTGGCCGCCGTGGTGTTGTTGCGCGAGAATTTCCCAGAGCTGAAAATTCGTTTCATCAACGTGGTCGATTTGTACAAGTTGACGCCAGAAGCCGAGCATCCACACGGTTTATCAGACCGTGATTTTGACGGTCTGTTTACGCTGGACAAACCGATTCTGTTTAATTTTCATGGCTATCCGTGGCTGATCCATCGTCTGGCCTATAGACGCAACAATCACCATAACCTGCATGTGCGCGGCTACAAGGAAAAAGGCAGTATCAACACGCCGCTGGAACTTGCGATTCAGAATGAGATCGACCGGTTCAGTCTGGTCATCGATGCGATTAATCGCATTCCGGCCTTATGCGTTGCTGGCGCCCATGTGAAGGAAAAGATGCGCGATATGCAGATTGAATGCC
>CANNNN010000280.1 GCA_947506075.1 Methylococcaceae bacterium | reverse complement strand
GCCATGCGCGGTTTTGGAATACCATGCATCTAAGCCCAAAGTACCGTTGGTTGGCCGGGCCTGTTCGGCGCTTGGAAAATTCATTGGGAACGGCTTTGGCCGTGCCATTCATGCGCCGTGGCTTGCGGCTGGCGGGAGCGTTTATACCAAAGGCTTTGCATACGCCCGCTATTCATTATGCCCGGCATCGTCGAGCCGCGATGCGCTTTCTTGCCGATGCCCCAAAAACATTGGTTCATCACGACTGCCATGCCGGCAATTTATTCTGGAACGAGAGCCGGACCAGGGTCGGTTTTTTGGACTGGCAACTGGTTCGTATTGGCGAGGGTGTCGGTGATGTTGCTTATTTTCTATCTACCGCACTGAGTCTCGAAACGCGACGGCTACACGAAGCAGACCTGCTAGCTAAATATGCGCAAACCTTGGCAGAGCATGGAGTCGCAGGTATTGATAATGCTGCGATGATGCAACGTTACCGTGCGCATCTTGTTTATGCGTTCGAGGCTATGGTGGTCACACTTGCTATCGGAGGCATGATGAATATAGATTGCAATCTGGAGTTGATACGGCGAACAGCGACGGCTGTCGATGAGCTTGATGCCTTCTCTGTTCTGCCGATATGAAGTCTGGGAACGAAAGGCTGCAAGGAATACTCTTAAAGATCGAATTTTTTTGACAGCTGTAGCAATACAAAAACTGCTCCGTTTCCCCCATTTTTAGGTGTTGCAGAGCAAAAAGCCTGAACATTCTGGTGTTGTCTGAGCCATAAATTAAGGTTGTTTTTTAATACTGGATGGTTGCCTTCCGAACGATAGCCTTTGCCATGCACTATATGCACGCAGCGGCTGCCGTCTTCTACACTATCATGCAAAAAATTCAGCAGCTGCCGTTTTGCATCATTGCTGTTCAGTCCATGCAAGTCGATTTCGGCATTAACGCCAAACTGTCCTTTGCGCAGTTTTTTCAGCACATTATGTTGCAGTCCAGGCGCTATAAAGCTCAGCGAGTCTTCCAGGCCTACTGTTTCAATATCCGGGTCAGCCAGGCCGCTTAAATGCTCATCCACGTTAACGGCTAATGCCTTAGGGTAGGGCTTGGGCTTGATGTCTGTTGTTAATAACAGCTTGTCGTTTTTTACAGCATGGACTTTGCCGATAGTGAGACGAAATAAATCGCTGTCTTCTGGGGTAAGGATTTTTTTTGTCACGAATGCTGATTTTGTGGTGTTTTGTTGCTAATATGATTGATTTTATAGCTTATTCTGCTTCAGGGCGAATTGATAATGCATATATTGTTAAGTAATGATGATGGCTATTTGGCTGAAGGACTGGTTGCACTGGCCGATGCGTTACGCGAGCATGCCGAAATATCGGTGGTGGCTCCGGATAGAAATCGTAGCGCAGCGAGCAATTCCCTGACGCTGGAAATGCCGTTACGCGCTTATACCATGGATAACGGCTTTATCAAGGTCGACGGAACACCGACCGATTGTGTGCATTTGGCTATCACGGGATTGCTGAAAACTGAGCCGGATATGGTTTTTGCCGGAATCAATCATGGCTCGAACCTGGGCGACGATGTGTTGTATTCAGGCACTGTTGCTGCGGCAACCGAAGGACGATTTTTAGGCTTGCCGGCCGTCGCCATTTCGTTGGTAGGCAGTAACCCCGTTCATTTTGCAACTGCTGCCCACGTCGCGGTTACCTTGTTGAAACAGCTGGTGAACCAGCCGTTGCCGCAGGACACCATTCTGAATGTCAATGTGCCGGATGTCGCTATCAAGGATTTAAAAGGCTATCAGGCAACAAGACTGGGGCAGCGCCACAAATCGGAGCCGGTCATCAGTAGTGTAGATCCGCGTGGTCGAATTATATATTGGGTGGGGCCGCCGGGAGCAGAACAGGATGCGGGGCCCGGTACTGATTTTTATGCGATTAACGCAGGTTTCGTGTCAGTTACCCCATTGCAACTGGATTTGACCTGGTATGACCGTATCGATCAACTAAGCGCTTGGTTACCTAAGGAGCATCATTAATGGTTCAAAGCCTGCAAGGAATAGGTATGACCTCTTTGCGCACCCGTGAACGCATGATCAACCGGTTAATCGAGCAGGGCATCAACAGCCATAAAGTTCTGGATGTGATGCGCAATACGCCCCGGCATATTTTCATGGATGAGGCCCTGGCCAGCCGGGCTTATGAAGATACCGCCCTGCCGATTGGTTACGGCCAGACCATTTCCCAGCCTTATATTGTCGCCAAAATGACCGAATTGTTGCTGGCAAGTTCAGGCAGACTAAGTCATGTATTGGAAATAGGGACTGGCTGTGGCTACCAGACGGCAATTTTGGCGCAACTGGTTGATCATGTGTATTCGGTTGAACGGATCGCACCGCTGCAGAAAAAAGCTAAAGATAGGCTCTGGGAGTTGAAACTGAAAAATGTCAGTTATTTGCATAGCGACGGTGGCTGGGGTTGGCCAGAGCATGCGCCTTATGACGGCATTCTGGTCGCTGCCGCACCGCCCGAAATACCCGAAATGCTGCTGCAGCAAATGGCAGTTGGCGGCGTGATGGTGATCCCGATAGGCAACGGTGATAGCCAGCAGTTGCAGCGAGTCAAGCGGACAGAAAACGGCTATGAAGCTGAAAGACTGGAGTCGGTCATGTTTGTGCCCTTTTTATCGGGACGTAAATAGTCTTGTTTGATGTTTATGATGGATTGCTTACCGTTTACGTAGCGCCTTAAAGGGCAGCAGTAATAATTGCATAATGCCCAGTTCCTGTTGCAGCCGAAAAGACTTTAAACCGATAGCCATAGTCATTTGAGGCTGCTCGGGTTCGGCAATATAGGTCTTGCATAAGCGATCCCAGCAGGAGATCGAAAAACCGTAATTGCTGTCAGTTTCGGCAGGCACTATCGAGTGATGGATGCGGTGCATGTCTGGCGTCACCAGCAGCCAGCGTAGTTTTTTATCAACAGCCTTCGGGATGTTGATGTTGCTGTGGTTAAAGGTTGCGGCACCGTTAAGGATAATCTCGAATGCGATGACTGCCCAAGGATTTGCGCCGATCAGGCCTATGCACAGCACTTTGTACAGCATCGAAATGACGATCTCCAGCGGATGAAAGCGCACGGCGGTGGTTGCGTCAAATTCCAGATCGGTATGATGCACCTGATGCAAACGCCACAGCAGCGGCCATTTATGCGACACGATGTGCTGGCAGTAAATCGCAAAATCAAGAAACAATAAGGTCGCGATGATAGCCAGCGGATCGGGAGCGGCCAGATAATTTAACAAGCCATAACCTTGGTTTGCGGCGGTCACCGCACTCAGATAGGCAATGCCGCCCAGGCTTAAACGCATGATTCCGATGTTGACTGCGGCGAGTCCCAGGTTGACCGGCCAGCGTTTTTTGCGGCTGACGCATTGCATTCTTCGCGGGCTGACATATTCCCAGCAAATCATGATGCAGAAAATACCTAGCGCGGCGGATATTCGGATGATGGTTTCCATGATGTCCTGATTTTTTAAGTTCTATCCCGTTTTATGTTGCAGGGCTGACCTGACGCAACGCAAAACCCCATAACTGTACT
>CANNNN010000279.1 GCA_947506075.1 Methylococcaceae bacterium | reverse complement strand
CAAAACTGTCTGCATGACTTAAATGCCCCAGGTATGAAGCCAGACTTCCTGCCAGTGCCTCAACTAACGACTCCTCATAACGATACACCCGGTAATATTGCCGTTGTTTTACCAGTTGGGGCTCAATTCTCAGCGTAATTCACAACCCACTGCCAGCCATGTCAGAATTTCCCAACTCTAGCTTTTTGGGAATCACTTATGACATCAATAGAAAACAATACCGATCACAACGTTTGGCAGATTCACATCGCGCAATGGCAAGCATCTGGTTTATCCCAAGCAAGCTACTGCCGCCAGCAAGCACTGCTTGCTCACCAGTTTAGTTATTGGAAGCGCAAGTTTATGACGCTTCGCGAACCGGTTGCCTTTGAGTGTAAAACCGGCTTTGCCCGGGTCCAATTGGCGGCGCATGTCGCCACGCCCTCTTCGCCAAGTTTGTCCTTATGCTTCAGGGATGGCACCCAGTTGACGGGGATTGCTCAGCACAATATGGCCTTGATAAAACAATTGATTGAGGTGTTGCGGTGACTTACATCTTGCGCCCTTCTTTAGAGCTGACTGAGGTTTATCTGTACCGGCAAGCCATTGATTTTCGCAAATCCCATCGGGGGTTAGCGGCGATTGTTGAGTGTGAACTCGGCCATAATCCGTTTGACGGTGGGTTGTATGCGTTCACCAATAAGCAGCGCACTAAAATTAAATGTTTGTTCTGGGAAAACACAGGTTTTGTGCTTTATTACAAGGCATTGGTAGAGGATAAATTCAAGTGGCCGAAAGGGGATGAGGTACTGTTGACGTTAACCGGTCAGCAGCTGAATTGGTTGCTGGATGGTTACGATATTAGCGCGATGAAAGGTCATAAAAATCGGTATTATGAGTCTGTTTTTTAAGGAAAATATCAAGATTTCCTGGTTGAAATCGAGTATAATATCAGTATGATTTTACCGAACTTTCCCGCTTTAGAACCCCATGATCACTCGGCTTTCTTGTTGCCCGAGATGATCACTGAGTTGCTTAAAAAAGCAGAACGCGTGGATGAGTTGACACAAACCGTTGAGCTTAAATCCGAAGTGATTGCTTCGCTCAAACAACGCATTGAGTTGCTCGAAGAAGCGTTGCGTTTATCTAAAATCAAACGTTTTGCGCCCTCAAGTGAACAGTCGGGGCAAGTGTCGTTATTCGATGACGCCGAAGTCGAGGCCACGGTTGAGTTTGATGCCGATACGGATGAAGCAGTCGACGAAATAGAGGCCATTGAAGAGAATGTTGGTTCCGAATCAACTGAGCCCAGCCAGTCTAAGAAAAAACCTGGACGTAAACCGTTTGCCGACCATTTACCCCGAGTGCAAATCTTTATCACGCTGAGCGATGAAGAAAAAGCCGGTGCGATTACGACTTTCTTTTCTAAAGTCAAAGAAGAACTGGACATCATTCCCGCGCAAGTGCGGGTTTTAGAATATATGCAGGAAAAAGCGGTATTCCTGGAACCGGTTCAAGATGAAATGCAACGCAAGATCGTGGCAGCCACTCTGCCCAAGCATCCCGTTCCTGGCGCGATGGGCAGTATCGATCTGATGTGTTATGTACTCACCTGCAAATATTGCGATGGCTTACCGCTCTATCGACTCGAAAACATCTTAGCCCGTTATGGCGGCGAACTCTCAAGGGCCACGCTGGCCAACTGGGTCATCGCTCTGGCTAGACCCCTGCAACCTTTGATTAATCTCATCCGGGATCATCAACTGGCCGGTAACCTTATCATGGCCGACGAAACCCGGGTACAGGTACTTAAAGAACCGGGGCGACCGGCAACCTCGGATAAATTCATGTGGGTGACTCTGGGCGGTCCACCTGGTCAACCCAGCGTGTTGTTTGAATACGATCCGTCCCGCAGCCAGGAAGTGCCGTTGCGCCTGCTCGATGGCTTTCATGGTTATCTGCAAACCGATGGCTATGCCGGCTACAATGCCGCTTGCCTTATCAACCACATTACCCAGCTCGGCTGCTGGGATCATGCGCGCCGCAAATTTAAAGAAGCCCAAGATGCGCAGCCCAAACCTAAGAAAGGTAAACCGCATAAGGCCAGCAAAGCGGATCACATTCTGGGTTTAATCAATACACTCTATATGATTGAGCGGCAAATCAAAGAACTCAGCGCCGCTGAAAAATTCCAACAACGCTGCAAAAGAAGCCTGCCTGTTTTGAAAAAACTGAAAGCGTACTTGGAGGACAATCAACACAAAGTGCCGAAAGATGGCTTAACCGGTAAGGCCATGACTTACCTAAGCAATCAATGGGGTAAGCTGATGGTGTATTGCTCAAATGGAGAAATGAACATCAGCAATATTCTCGCTGAAAACGCCATTCGCCCCTTTGTGATTGGAAGAAAAGCTTGGTTATTTTCTGATACCCCCAAAGGCGCACAAGCCAGCGCAATTCATTACAGCTTAATTGAAACGGCTAAAGCTAATGGATTGGAACCCTACGCGTATTTATCCCAAGTGCTCAAGGCACTGCCTTATGCCGATACGGTTGAAAAAATTGAAGCCTTATTGCCCTGGAATATTAAAAATCTGAATTTTGCTGGATAGGGGTAGTACGTGCGTTATTAAGCGCTTACGTTTGATCAAACCGAACTCGAATTCATCAAGCTTTCCAGGCTTGCAGAGTATTTCCGCAGGAACCCTAATCTTGCCGATGTCATGCACCACACTGGCAAGATTGAGTCCTTCAATTTGATTTTCTGAGAGTCTCAATTCTCTAGCGATGGCAGAGGCAAGATGAGCAGTGCGACGTTGATGCCCAGCGGTATAAGGATCTCGCATTTCGACAGTTGAAGCAATCGCCGTGACAAATGCCAGCATGCTTTTCCTAAGCTCATTGGTGCGATCATCCACTAGAAACTCCAATCGATTCCGCAGGCGCGTCATCTCTAGGTGTGTGCGTACACGAATCAACAATTCTTCGCGTTGATACGGCTTTGTAATGAAGTCCACTGCTCCCAGCTTAAATCCGTTTACTTTATCATTTGTTTCTGACAGTGCGCTGACGAAAATGATTGGCACATCGCGTGTTTCCAGTTGCGCTTTGAGGAGACGGCAAACCTCGAATCCATCCATTATGGGCATACGAACATCCAGAAGTATCAGCTCTGGTGGATTACTGGCGGCGGAATGAAGAGCAAGTTCGCCGCTGATTGCAGAGCGCACGTCATAGCCTTCCGTTTCAAGGAGTTCAGTCAATAACTTGAGGGTGGCAGGTGTGTCATCTACAACGAGGATTTTCCCTAGGCCTATAGAATTGTCATGATATTTTGAAATGGTCATTAGTTTAGTACATTAAGAATAGTGGGGTAATCAAAGTTATCGACCAACTGGATCAAGATTTTTTGCAATGGCTGATCATAAGCTGCGACTTGTTTGATCGCGGCGAAAATGCGATCTTTTTCGAGACTTTCCAACGATTCCTTCAGCTCGCCACGTAACGATTCCGGTAACATGGACAGCATTTGTGGCGTTAATGTCGCGGGCAACACTTCATTTGTGGAGACACCTGCATAAATATATTTTATTCCCAGATGTTTTGACAGACATTCGTAGAT
>CANNNN010000278.1 GCA_947506075.1 Methylococcaceae bacterium | reverse complement strand
GGCCAAAAACAGCGTCAAGATCGCTGAAGAAGCCGGCATCCTGCTGGAAAAAATGGTGCCGAATATCCAAAAAACTGCCGATCTGATCGAGGAAATTACCGCTTCATCAGAAGAGCAGGCGCAAGGCATAGGCCAGATCAGTGATGCGGTCAGTCAGCTGGATAAAGCCGCGCAACAAAATGCATCGGGCTCGGAAGAGCTTGCCGCTACAGCCGAAGAGCTGAGCGGTCAGGCCATGCAGTTGCAAGAGGTGATGTCTTTCTTTAAAGTGGATTAACATTAAGCTGGTTTTACGCATTCT
This sequence comes from Methylococcaceae bacterium, assembly GCA_947506075.1. Classification (GTDB taxonomy): domain Bacteria; phylum Pseudomonadota; class Gammaproteobacteria; order Methylococcales; family Methylomonadaceae; genus Methylobacter_A. The sequence continues at coordinate 3,384 of CANNNN010000278.1, read as the reverse complement.
CAAGCGGGAGCTTCGGAATGCGGCTTGGGAAGCTCCCGCTTCCTGTCTTTATATGTGTATTTCGTAGGAAAATTATTTGATAGTCTTAATGTTCGAAAACTATGGCTGTTGTTAGTTCGCTGCAAATCATCGATAGCCTGGGCGAAATAACCCGGCATCGCGATCGCGAAGTAATTGAAAAGTCCTTACTAAAAACTTTGACTGAACTGTCTCCTAATCAGGAATTCAGGTTGTTTCGGGTATTGGCTACAGAAAATGACGAAGTCATGTTGGGGCTACTGGCCTACTCGATTAACGGTTATGTGGAAACCTCGGGATTTCATGTCGAACGTTATGAGCTACAGCCAGCTATCAAGGCATTGCTGATAGAAGTGTTGGAGAGTAAGGGAGTTGAACAGTTAACCGATGTGAATAATAAACTGACGCATATTATTTATCCTGCGCTGGATCAATCTAATGAGATTTTTGGGGTCTTATTGCATATTTGTGGCGATGGTTTTAAGTTTGAGGTGATGCGTTTTGTCCATGGTTTGTTAAAAGTTTATTCCAATTATCTGGCGCTGATTGATGACAACCAGCGTGATAAGCTGACCCAATTGCTGAACCGCGACACGATGGACCGGGAAATCACCCGTATTTTGTTAAAAAACAATGGAAGGTTCAGGGCTGCGGAAGAAGACATTTCAACGAGTTCTCGAAGAGGCGGATTGTCCTAATGGCTGGGGGTGCTGGATATCGACCATTTCAAGGCGGTTAATGACTGCTTTGGCCATTTATTTGGCGATGATGTGATTATTTTGGTGGCCAGACAAATGCAGAAAGATATCAGAGGGGAAAAAGATTTGTTGTACCGCTATGGCGGCGAGGAATTTGTGATCATCTTGCAGGCAGTGGATATTGAGGAAGCTAAACAGGTGTTTGAGCGCTTGCGTATTAATATTGAACAGCGGAACTTTCCGCAAGTGGGTAAGGTAACGGTCAGTATCGGGATCGTGCAAATCACCCATCAAGTCGGTTCAGCGGAAATCATCAGTCAGGCTGATCAGGCGCTTTATTATGTCAAGGGGCATGGTCGCAACCAGGTTTGTAGCTATGAGTATTTGTTGCAAAACGCGTTAATCAAACAAAGCGAACAACAGGTGAGCGGAGGCGAGCTGGAGTTCTTTTGAGTGTAGCCGATCATAACCTTATGCTGAACGAAGTGAAAAAATAACCCATGAAAATTGACAAATCGATTACCAACGTAGAGCAAGTTCTAAAAGAGTCGGATTCCATCGTCAGCAAGACCGACCTGAACGGCAGGATAACCTACGCCAGTGATGATCTTGTTCGAATTAGCGGCTTTAGCAAGGAAGAGTTAATCGGTGCTACGCACCAGATCATGCGGCATCCGGACATGCCGAATGAAGCTTTCGAGGATTTGTGGGCGTCGATGCAGGCGGGTTATCCAGGCAGTTTGGTGATCAAGGATCGCTGTAAAAATGGTGATTTTTACTGGGTGTGGGCAAATATCGCACCGATCTTTGAAAACGATAAACTGATTGGCTACATTTCGGTACGCACAAAACCCAGTTTAAGCCAGGTTGCAGAAGTCACCGATGCCTACCAGCTGTTTTGCAAGGGGCAGGCGGGGCATTTGAAAATCCAGGATGGGCGAATTATCAAAAAAAACGGGTGGGGGCGATTCTTTTCAGCAAAAACTGTAAGTATCAAAGCCCGCTTGCTGATGGTCATCGCTATCATGGCACTGGTGCTGCTGGGTATCTGCGGCTTGGGCTTGTTCGGCATGGGTAAGTCCAGCGAGGGTTTGAAAACTGTTCATAAGCATCACATGCTGCCGATGACCCAGATTGCCCAGATACAGAAATTAATGCTGATCAATCGTTTGCATATTACGGCCAGTCTGTTAAATGCCAGCCCTGAAGTGACGCAGAAGAATACCGATGAAGTCGAAAAAAACATAGCCCTTGGCAGCGTGATTTTGAAGGGCTATGTTAATAGATCGTTGAGCGTCGATGAAAAAATAAAGGTGGATAGGTTTGCAACTGATATCAATCGCCTGGTGCAAGAAGGTTTGCAACCGGCTATTTTGTCGTTACGCAGTCAGGATGCCGTGCTGGCCAAACACATTATCGATGACAAACTGACGCCTCTTTACGAATTGGTCGATGCTGAGGCTCAGGCTTTATTACAAGTAGAGCTGGACGATGCCAGTGGGGAGTTAGACGAAAGTCAGTCGCGAGATGCAAAAATCCGTGTGCTGGCCAGTGCGATACTGGCCTTCGGCATTTTTCTGGCTTTGTGGTTGAGTTTCTCTCTGTTGCGCTCCATCGTCCAGCCGCTAAATAAGATCATCAGCCATTTTGGTCAAGTCGCGCAGGGTAACTGCGCCATGCCAATAGACGTTAACTGCCTTGATGAAGTCGGCAAAGTGATGGCGGCCCTGAAGGCTATGCAGATCAAACTGGGCTACGATGTCGCCGAAGCCAAGCGGATTGCCGATGATCATCTGCGCATTAAGATTGCGCTGGACAACGCCAGTACGGCGGTCATGATTGCCGATCATAACCGCATCATCGTTTACGCCAACCAAGCGGTCATCAATATACTTAATATGGCCGAACTGGACATTCATCAGCAATTACCGGAGTTCTCAGTAGATCATCTGTTGGGTAGCTGTATAGACGATTTTCATAAACAGCCTGCGCAGCAGGCACAGTTGCTTGCAGAATTTACCGAGACCCATGTTGTCAGCACCGACATGGGTGGACGTTCGATGGTCATTACCGCTAACCCGGTCATCAATGAGCAGGGTCAACGGCTTGGAGCGGTTGCGGAATGGCTGGATCGCTCTTCCGAGGTGGCTGTCGAAAAAGAGGTCGCCGTGATTTTGGTGGGCGCGGTGATGGGGGATTTTTCCCAACGCATTGTGATGAAGGGCAAGGTCGGTTTTTACCGTGAACTCAGTGAATCGATCAATCAGTTGATGCAGACGACTGAATCGGCTATCAATGAGGCGGCGCGGGTATTTCATGTGTTGTCCCATGGCGATCTGACTGAAAAAATCACCAATCATTATTCAGGCACTTTGGGCCAGCTTAAGGAAGATGCCAATTCTATGGTCGATGATCTTAATAATATTATCGGGCAAATCAAGTCTGTTGCCGAATCCATCCATATTGCCGCAAAAGAAATTGCAAGCGGTAACGCCTCGCTGGCGCATCGCACCGAGCAGCAGGCAGCCAGTCTGGAGCAGACCACTGTCAGCATGCAAGAGTTGACCGAAATTGTGCAACAAAACAGTGCTAACGCCAAACATGCCAATGAGTTAGCTGTTAACGCCTCGGATATTGCGGCTAAGGGCGTCAACGTGATAGGGCAGGT
>CANNNN010000277.1 GCA_947506075.1 Methylococcaceae bacterium | reverse complement strand
GGTTGCTTCAGAACAGAAACTTATGCGCTGGCTTATTGCCGAATATCGAGCTACCTGCAAACGATGGCGAACAAAGGTTATAACCCGCTTATTGCCGTTCAAATGGCATTGGCTGGCGAATTGGGGACTATACCGGGCGAGTAGTTACAATAAATGTTTTGCGTAAGCCTGTTTTTCCCAGGCCAGTGAGCGGCATTCATCTTCGAAATGCCAGGCGGCAAACTTTTTTTTATCGGCATTAGCACATTCAACTATCGCATCAACCAAGATATCTCGGACAGTACGTAGCGGTGCCGCTTCATTGTTATAAACGGCGATCGGGTTTTCCAGACGAATGCTGTCAAAGGCAAATTCGGCGCATAGCTTGGGCAAAAAAAGGTAACTGTTTTCGTCTTCGTTAAGCAACTCAGCTTCTTTACCCGCACAAATAAAATGCTCAAAGCGCTTATTAGTCGCCTTAAATAAATCACTGTAATCATCGGGGTTAAGCAGACTGCGATGCAAATGAATGAACGTATTGTTTTGCAAATGCTTGATTGCAACATACAAGATGCTGTAAAACCAGCCCTTATCGATAGAGGTCTGGCCCTGGCCGATGTAATACATGATCAATGTTGACGCCAGATGGCTTAAGTTGATCGTGACATTGGCGTAAATCGCCTCCATGTATTTATCCCGTGCACATTGGGCATTTTTAATAAAATGCTTCCCTAATAAACGCTGCTTCCAGTTTTTAGGCCTGGAATTTAAGGTAAACACATCGTCTAGCGTGTTAATTTCCGGAACGACCTTGCTCACCAGATACCGGCTACGCCAGCCCCAGACACAGCAAGGATCAACCGGGGTGCCCATGCGTATATCCATATCGGTGTTCTTCAGCATGATATTGCCTTCGATCAGCAATTCCTCGGACTGGCGCAAACTCAAACCATCGGAGAACAGCTCGACGCTTTTAAACAACAGGTTTTCAGAGGAACGTATCGGATAAAACGTAATATTAGCAGGCACCATCAGCGTCGGCTTATGCGCTACCGCGATCAGCTGATCAATGCTGTCTATTTGCAGCGCATCTTTCCATTGCCTGAGCCGCGCCACATCATTTTGGCTGTGGGCAAGCCGGATAGCTGCTTTAAAGGTTTCCACGCCCTGGCCCAACACAGCAGGACCCGTGTGCAGTTTGCGCCGGTTGCCGGTGACCCGGGAATAAATACTGTAATGACCGCGTTTGTCGATAACCCGCCGGTCTTTAACCATGCCGCCTTCGGGAAAAATAATGACTTTCCGGCCGCGCAAAATCTGCCCGGCCAGCAGTGCAAACAAGCGCTCATGATCGTGGGGAAAAACGCCGACCTGCTGTAGATACCGCGACAGCACAGTGTCTTCGTTAAAGAACTCACCCGAAGCAATCGCGCAACTGTAAGCCCCGGTTTTCTCATAAATCAGAAACTGCGGAATAAACGTTTCAAAGCGGGAAAAGTGATTGAATAAGAAGATGTCGCCGTCCAGAACCTGCGGTTCGGCGTGCAGATCGAGCTTGACGCTCAACATGTTTTTGACCGCGTTAAACAGCTTGACCGACCTGTTGTAGAGTTTAGTATCTATATCAGGCCAGTCATCAGGGTAGGGCGTTTTAGGCATAGCAGCTTCCTGTCTAAAGGAAATTCAGCTGTCAGTATAAGCCGCTATGAAAATGAGGGGGTAATTGTAATTTTATTAGCCTGATATATTTTCCGACCGGCAAACAGTGCCGCTAAATATAGCGCATGGAATGAAAATTTAATAGGCATGCACGTTAAAGAGCAATAAAAAAAGAGCAACGTGATGTTGCTCTTTTTTTACTCACTTAACGATAGTTTTATGCATATAAATCAATTCTCCCCGTACCTGTTACGCTAGAAGCTGAATCTATTAGCTTTAAGGCCGAATCTCCCTGAGCCTTTTCAATATCCTGACCTTTCTTAATTACAGCAACCTCTATATCTTGCGTCGCTGTGACCTGTTTCATAAAAGCCGTTGCTAATCCCAGCGCACCTGAACCACCTACTGAACCTATCATAAAAACCTCCAAAAGTTAAACTGCTAAAAACAATATCGTCCTGTTTAAGCAAATTTTTGCGTAAATACAAACCAGCATCACTCTGCCAGGCCGAAAACCTCATGCATAATAAATCTACCTGCTATTAATACCTACTTAGGAATGCTCACGTTATTTCATACACATTCCTCAACATCTTTATCGACCTTAATTGAATAAACTTTATCGTCGGCTCTATATTTAGCGGCAAATAACTGCCACTCATATTAAAAATTGTTTTGCATTCCTCTGTCAAAAAAACGACACCACTCACAATAATCATAATAAATATAATAATTTATATTTATGGCACAAAAATAGCATAATTAAACTCGACATATCTATTTTTCTACCAGGAGACAACCATGTCTAGCATAATTAACACAAACATTGCAGCACTCACTAGCCAGCGCAACTTAAACAAAACCAGTCTAGATCTATCGACTTCAATGGAACGATTATCTTCTGGATTAAGGGTTAATAGCGCTAAAGATGATGCAGCCGGCTTGGCAATTAGTAACCGGATGACCTCGCAGATACGCGGCATGACGGTTGCAACAAGAAATGCTAATGATGGCATTTCCTTGGCGCAAACGGCTGAATCGGCGATGGGAACGATGACCGAAACCATGCAACGGATGCGTGACCTGGCCGTGCAAGCGGCTAACGATGCAGGACTATCAGGAGCTGATAAGGATAAACTGCAGACCGAATTCAAACAACTTAATGATGAATTAGTACGAATTATCGGAAATACCCAATTCAATGGCAAAGGCATTATCAGCGGTTCATTAGCAAGTGGTATCGCTGTCCAGGTAGGTGCAAATACTACGGCTGATAACCAAATTTCTATTCAGATTGGCGATTTGCTTTCTGCTATCTCTCAAACGAATACCGTTACTACTGCCAGTATAGGAGCTAACGCGAGCGTCACTGATGTTTTATCAGCAATTAATCAAATTGATGCTGCTATTCAAACCATTGATACTGCAAGAGCGAAATTGGGTGCGGTGCAAAATCGATTCACTACCACTATCGGCAACTTGCAATCCTCTATTGAAAATCAATCGGCTGCCCGCTCCCGAATCCTGGACGCTGATTTTGCAATGGAAACTGCCTCATTGAGCCGTAGCCAGATTTTACAGCAAGCGGGGACAGCGATGTTGGCGCAGGCTAACCAATCTCCCCAGTCTGTTTTGAAATTACTGCAATAAAGTTTACACTGTAAAGAAATCACAAACACTGTCCAGCTCACCAGCGTTTCAGGCAGTGTGTTTTTTGACATACTAATACAGACTATTATGACCTCAGCCATTACTACGCCAGCATCTAATGCAGGCTCATTAAAAACCAATGCCTTCGGTGACCGATACCTGTATAACCTCTGTCGCAGCAGTTTTGACAAAGTCAGTGCAAAGGCAATATTTGATGCCGAATTTGGTGAATCACTACTGGCGGAAGACACACTGAATATCATCATCGGTACCGATTCAGGATTATTACCCAAATATATCCAACAGCAAGGCATACCGATTGGCTCACGATTTATTTTTGTTGAGCCTGACTCTGTTCTCGAGGAATTACAACAACGCCAATTGCTGGACGATCTCCCTCCGG
>CANNNN010000276.1 GCA_947506075.1 Methylococcaceae bacterium | reverse complement strand
TTGGAGCGCCATGCCAAGGTACTGAATAAGCTTGCCGATAATCAGAGTGTAGATGCCCAAAAACTGGAAGAATTGCTTAATAACTTAAATCGAACGAGTAAAAAGCTCTATGCCACTAACGGCAAAATAGGCAGCCAGGTCATGGAAAGCGATCTGTTTCAGAGCATAGCTCAACGCAGTTCCATCCCTGGTGGAACCTGTTCTTTTGATTTGCCCGAATTTCATTATTGGCTGGAACAGGATGAAGCCATTCGAGTAAAAGATCTGGAGCACTGGAGCAGGCCATTTGCCGATATTCGTATCGCAATTGACCTGATATTAAATTTTATACGCAATTGCAGTTCACCCACCCAAGAACTTGCTGAAGCCGGATTTTTTCAATTTCAGCTGGATACCAGTCAGCCCTACCAGCTGCTTAGAGTCAGCCTGGATAGATCCATACACTGTTTTGCGGAAATTAGTGGGGGCAAACACCGTTGTACTATCAGGTTCATGACGCCTTCTTCCGACAACAAGCGTCCGACACAAAGCCCTGATGACATTCCTTTCGCTTTAAGCTGTTGCATCTTTTAATGTTTGCATCCCTTAAAATACTGACAGTAAAGTGTCCAAACTGCGGTTGTTCTGTCTCCTGGCTTCCTGAACAAGCCTCCAAGCCATTTTGCTCAGAACGTTGTAAGTTGATAGACCTCGGAGAATGGGCCATGGAAGAAAAAAGGATACCCGGCGAATCACTGTCGCTAGACCTCGATACTGAGGATGATAGTTTTCTCCATTAGCCAGGGAAAATCATTTTTCCACGAAAAGCACGAAAATTTCCAAAGAGATATCCGACTGCAGTCCGTTACCCATAGGGTGACTGGAGAAGTTCATGCAAGATATTGATTTTTTTTCGTATCTTGCGTTATTTTTGTGGGCTAGTCGTGGATTTTAGATTGACCAGATTACTCTGCAGTTATCTTCATATACCCCTTCAAGACTAAAACTACTTTAAAGAAATCAGAATCATGGCTATAGAGATAGAACATAAATTTTTGCTTGCCAATGACGACTGGCGCAAACACGTTAGCCGCTCGGTGAAATATCGGCAAGGCTATTTGAGTTCTCAGGCAAGCAGTTCAATCAGAGTCAGGATCAGCAATGAGCATGCGTGGCTGAATATAAAATCGGCGACTATAGGCACTCATCGACATGAATACGAATATGAAATCCCGCTGACGGATGCGGACGAGATATTAACTAATCTTTGCCGAAAACCCTTAATCGAAAAAACCCGATATTTTGTTACCCATGACCAGCACCTTTGGGAAATAGACGAGTTTGAAGGTGATAATGAGGGCTTGATAGTTGCTGAAATTGAATTGGATGTAATAGGGCGGTCTTTTTCAAAGCCACTCTGGCTAGGGCAAGAAGTTACCGAAGATTTGCGTTATTACAACAACAATTTAGCGGTACATCCCTATTCAGAATGGCGTCAAGGCTAGTAATTTCATGGGTCTATTGTAATATTCTGCATATTGCTTTATATTTTATGCATGAAAAAATTATTTTTTGTTGTTATATTGCTACTATCAAGCCAATGCTTTGCGAGGGATCTCAACGATGCTTTGCAAAACATTGAGTCTGAGTGGGCATCTGTTTACTACAACACGCCAAAGAGCGAACAAGGTCCGGCTTATATTCAACTGCTAGAAAAGACTGAGCGCTTAGTCCGGCAATATCCAAACGCTGCGGAACCTATTTTCTGGCAGGCCGTGCTAAAGGCAAGCTATGCCGATCAACAAGATGCTTTCTCTGCGTTGCATGGCATAAATGAAGCGCGTGACTTGCTACTTAAAGCCATTAAAATCAACCCTAAAACCATGGCTGGATCAGCCTATGTGACTTTGGGCACGCTTTACTCTATGGCACCCGCATGGCCTGTTTCATTTGGCGATGACGATGCCGCCCAACACCTGTTGGAAACAGCACTTAAGATCAACCCTGATGGCATTGACGCCAACTATTTTTACGGTGAATTTCTATTGCGACATAACAGAGCTGTCGATGCTGTCATATATTTTGAAAAGGCATGTGCGGCTCCGGTGCGCACTGAGCAACCTTATGCCGACAACCAACTTAAAGAGGAAGCAAGGCTTGCGTTAAAAAACGCCCAAGAACGAAAAATCAGTGGAGAAAAAACTCTGTTCTTGTCTTTTTTCAATTCCGCACCTTAACCGGCGAGCTTTAGGTTTACTTGTCCATTCTCCTGGAATAAGTATTTAATCCAAACATCCCGCTCTGCGTACTGTCAAAGAAAACACCAAAAACACGAATATGTTTAAGTTGCCTATCATCAGCCTACGGGTAATCGGCTAGGAAATACAACATACTGATTAATCGGGTTCTTTTCGTGTACAATTTAGATCCAGCAGGCTTCTTTTTACTATAAACCAGGACACACACACATGCCAAAATATATCATCGAACGCGAAATCCCCGGCGCAGGTTCATTAACGGCTGAGGATCTTCAAGGCATTTCGCAAAAATCATGCGGCGTACTGAGCGACATGGGTCCAAAAATCCAGTGGCTTGAAAGTTATGTGACTGATGATAAAGTCTATTGCATCTACATTGCACCTGATGAGGCAACGGTTAAGGCGCATGCGGAACAAGGCGGGTTTCCGGCCAATCGCGTTTCAGAGATTAAAACCATCATCGACCCAACGACAGCGGAAGACTAGATAAGCCGAACACACGGCAAAAGTTACAGTGGCCGCCATCTAAGCATCGACCAAACCACTGTATCCCAAAGCTTGGTAGCCACAAACAAACTGGGATAATTGCAGTTAATTCATGTTGCGCGATACTAACCCTACAACAAAATAGTAATTAAAGAATTGATATAACACATTGTTTATCTGAACAAATGAATCCGGTCGAGTTTTGCAGCTGCGATTTAAGCATTTGAAGACTTCGGCAATGTACGTTACCTGAGTAAAGGGGGGCAAATCTAAACGCCTTCCTCTTTATCGCCCTCGTCCTCATCCGAGGCCATATCAGAAATCTCCTTCAACCGGGAGATGGCTTTAAAGTTAATACAGTTTTCCGGATAATAGCCTTCGTCATCAACTGTGCCTGCAGGCTGTCCTGTCAGTAATTCCAGCGTTTCATCGACGCTGGAAACCGCATAAACCGCAAACAAGCCCTGCGCCACGGCATCAATTACTTCCTGCTTTAACATCAGATTGCGTATGTTGGCTGCAGGGATAATAGCGGCATGCTGCCCGTTAAGCCCGCGTGCTTGGCACAACCTGAAGAAGCCTTCTATTTTCTCGTTGACGCCACCTACCGCCTGCACTTCGCCGTACTGATTGATTGAGCCGGTCACCGCAAAAGTCTGTTTAATCGGTATTCGGGTCAGCGCCGAAATCAGACAGCACAGTTCGCCCAGCGAGGCGCTGTCGCCGTCGATGTAACCATAGGATTGTTCAATCGCGATGCTGCCCGAGATGGCTAGCGGGAATTGCTGGGCATAGGTGTGGCCCAGATAGCCGGTCAGTATCATCACGCCTTTGGAATGAATCGCCTGTCCCAGTTCCACTTCCCGCTCAATATCGACGATGCCTCTGGAACCCGGGTAAACGCTGGCGGTAATGCGCACCGGTGCACCGAAACTACTGCCACCGACTTCCAGCACCGTTAAACCGTTGACTTTGCCTACTGCCTCGCCCTCGGTATCAATCAG
>CANNNN010000275.1 GCA_947506075.1 Methylococcaceae bacterium | reverse complement strand
TCTCGAAAAAACATATCGGAAACTTTCTAACGTATCATTGATATACTTTTGCATCGTTTTATCTCCCGCAAGGATTAACGATGCTATTTTAGATAGAATAATACTTTCTAATCAAGAATTAAGCTGATGAGAACTTACAACTGACGAGTAATTAAAGACTTACAATAATAGTTAGATGTAATACAAACGTATTACATGTCATTAAACTGTAACCATTAACCCTGATCCTATGCGTTACACTAGAGCCGTGAGTTATGTTTCGTGTCATCACTACACAGTGGCGCATGACCTAAGGAATGGTAAAGCCAAACTTATTGTGAAATAAGGACGGAAAGCTTCAGAGCCTGTTGGGTTGGCTGAGCTGCATTTACATTAAGTTAATGCTTTATTAGGAAAATCTTATGAAAAAGAAAATTCTTCTCGCCGTGGTTGGCCTGGCCATCTTACCGGTAACCGCTCAGGCAAGTTTGCAACTTAAGCTTGATTTTGGTGGAAGTAACACATACACCGTTGCTGATGGCGCATCCGGAGACTTAGTCATCGTTACAGGCGTTGATTCGACCAGTTATTCATTTGGCGGTTGGTTGGTTGACATAGTCACAGGTTCAAATATAGGTGGCTCGGCAACCTCACCCTCTTTAAGTTTGACTTCATTCAATCTTTCTTTTGCTGGACCTGGAACTGGATTTTCAGCTACACCGCTGAAAATTTATCTGACTGACACCGGCTATGCTTCTACTGCTCATGGAAAGTTCGATCTAGGATTCGGCGGGACACAACTAAGCGGTGCAACAATTACATCCAAATATTTTTATGATACCGCGAATAATGCTTTCGCCGAGACCTATCAAATTGGAACAACAGAAACCTTCACGTCAACATCTTACTCGAGCAACCAACTTGATGCGGGTCCTGGCGGTGTAATTTCAGGCCCTTACTCGTTGACGATGGAGACGAATATCACCAATACTCCAAATGGATATTTCACTACTCAGTTTACCAGTACCTTGGCTGCCGGTTCATTATCTGCTGTTCCTGTACCCGCAGCTGTCTGGCTGTTCGGTACTGGCCTGATGGGCTTGCTCTATAGCGGCAAACGCAAACAACAATTGATTGCCTAAGAAGTACCCGCTGTTAACCACTGCTCAGGCTAGCCTGAGCAGTGGCTTTTTCAAAGCAGCTGCTTAAAGCCCAGTCTTAAGCCACAACCCGGCCGATCAACTCCCCCAGCTTAACCGTCTTCCCTGCTTCAAACTCGTCAGCCCACTTGGCCTTATCCTTGCCAAACAAGACAATAATCGTAGAGCCCATGTTAAACCGGCCCATTTCTTCGCCGATTTTCAGCGTGGGTGCATTATCCTGATACTGCCAGCTTTGCACTGAAGTGATGCTCGGCGGCGTGACCACGCCATGCCAGACAGTTTCGACACTGGACACGAAAATTGCGCCGACCAGGATCAAGGCCATAGGACCAGAATCAGTATCGAAAATGGCTGCGACGCGCTCGTTTCTGGCGAACAGACCTGGAACAGAATTGACGGTAGCCGGATTGACGCTGAACAAACGGCCAGGTATATGCACCATTTCCCGTAAAGTACCCGTCAATGGCATGTGTAAGCGGTGATAATCTTTGGGCGACAGATAGATGGTGGTGAATATGCCGTTATTAAACGGCGCAGCGCGTTCTGCATCGCCTCCCAGCAAGTCGGTCGCGGTAAAGCTTTTGCCTTTGGCCTGAAAAATCCGGCCGTCAGTGATGCCACCGGCCTGACTGACCACGCCGTCGGCAGGACAGGCGATCGCGTTGGTTTCGGTGCTGAGCGGTCTAACGCCGGGCTTTAATTCGCGGGTGAAAAAATCGTTAAAGCTAGGATAGGCCTGGATGTCTGACTCCTTCGCCTCCTCCATGTTGACGCCGTAATGCCTGATGATCTGCTTGATCATCAGGTTTTTCCAGGTCTTGTTTTCGCAGTGGGTCAAAAGGCTCATCATGCTAGACAAGGCATGATGAGGTAAAACATACTGAGGCAGAGTGGTCAGGGCTTCTTTAAGGTTCATGGTTAATTAGTGTCGGGGGTTTTACCGCTAAGGAAATACGCAAAGGCGATGATTTCTGCGACGGCAACATAAAGTTCATTGGGAATTTCATCGCCCAACGGAATTTGAGCCAGAATTCTAGCCAGATCAGGCTCGGTTTGCAGCGGTATCCCGTGCAGTTCGGCAATTTTCAGGATTTGTTCAGCACTAAGACCCGAGCCTTTGGCTGTCACCTTGGGTGCATTTTTGCCGTCGTATTTTAACGCGACGGCGATGTCCGAGGTGTAATAGGTCTTAGCCATAGCAACAAAAACAGAACACCACAGATTCACAGATTAAACGTATGAAATATTTGAAAGAAGCCATTTTATAGCCTGTGAATCTGTGGCAACGATTATTAAGGCAGCGTAACCAGTTCCGGGGCTATCCAGTCTGGATTTTTATGCTCTACGACGACAGTGGTGTAGATGCCGCCGCGTACATTAAATTCGGCACGGATACGCATGAAATTTGGCGCTATGGCTTGCACCAGATCATCGAGGATTTCATTGGTGACCGCTTCATGGAAGGCGCCTTGATCCCGAAATGCCCACATATATAGTTTTAGCCCCTTCAGTTCCACGCACAGCTTTGCGGGTACGTATTCGATCTGGATATTGGCGAAATCCGGTTGGCCCGTTTTCGGACAGAGACAGGTGAACTCGGGAGTGTCGATGCGGATCGTGTAGTCGCGGCCTTGGTTAGGGTTGTCAAAAGTTTCCAGATCTTTGCTAGCTTGTGTGCTCATGGTTTACTTATAGAGTTAAGAGAAGTAGGAGAAAAAAGACCGATTGATAAAATATTATCTAAAGGCCGCAGGTCTATGCAATACAATATATTGATTTATTTCGTGTCTTTCGTGCTAAGCGTGGACAAAATTGCTGTTTTTGGGATTATCGATAATAATACCCGACTATTTTAATTCAACTGTCAGGATATTCATACCCGTACTATGAAACTGGAAAAAATCAAACTTTCGGGTTTCAAATCCTTTGTTGATACGACAGTCATACCGATCAGCGGTAATTTGACCGCCATCGTAGGACCTAATGGCTGCGGCAAGTCCAACATTATTGACGCAGTGCGTTGGGTGATGGGCGAAAGTTCGGCCAAACATTTACGCGGCGGCAGCATGGCCGACGTGATCTTTAACGGTTCATCGGGACGTAAACCGGTCAGCACCGCTTCTGTCGAGTTGGTCTTCAATAACACCGACAGCAAACTGGGCGGCGAATATTCCCAATACGACACCATCGCGATAAAGCGTCAGGTCAGTCGTGACGGCACCTCAATCTTCATGCTGAACGGCTCGCGTTGCCGACGTAAAGACATTACCGACATATTTCTGGGTACCGGTCTGGGTTCGCGCTCTTATGCTATCATCGAGCAGGGCACTATTTCCCGCATGGTCGAAGCCAAACCGGATGAACTCAGAGTGCATATTGAGGAAGCTGCAGGCGTCTCCAAGTATAAGGAACGCCGTAATGAAACCGAAACCCGGATGAAACATACCAGGGAAAACCTGGAACGACTGGCTGATTTGCGCGATGAAGTCGAAAAACAAATCAAACATCTGCAAAAGCAGGCTGAAAAAGCCGAAAAATATACCGAGCTTAAACAGCAGGAGCGTAAATTTAAGCTTGAATTGCTGGCGATGCGCTGGAAT
>CANNNN010000274.1 GCA_947506075.1 Methylococcaceae bacterium | reverse complement strand
GTTGCCTTGCAGACAGTTTCCGAGAATCATGCCAGCCAAGGGCACGATATAGCGGGCATCATAAAAATGAGTCGGCTGGATGACCAGGATGACCAGAAACGCGGTAGAAAGCAGTATGCTGAAGGCGATGGCGGTGAACGTGGCTAGCGCAAAATAACGCACTTTAAGTCCTGCGCGCCTTAGTATGCTGATGTCGGCGACTAGCAGCATCATCAGTATCCATAAACCATTCAGATACGGATGATTAAGGTCGAACAGCATTTTCAGATAAATGCCAATCAGCATTAACTGGATGCTCATGCGCAGCACGCTGATGGTTATATCCCGGCTCAAGCGCAGACCGATCAGCCACAACAGACCCACGGGCAGCAAGCACAGAATGTAAAGCAGGGCCATTTGCGGCAGTTCAATATCAAGCGTATTCATGATGTTTCACCTGGGTCAGTCGACCCGCTTCTAGCTCAAAGATAATGCTGCAGCGTTCCAGCCATTCGGGGTCATGGGCGACTGAAAGCACGGTCAGTTCGGGAGCTGCGAAAACATCGAACACGACTTGTTTGCTGTCAGCATCAAGTGCGCTGGTCACCTCATCCAGCAGATATAGTGTTTTGCCCAACAACAGGCCGCGAGCCAGCGCAACCCGCTGTTTTTCGCCGCCGGAAATACGGCTGCTTTCCCGGTTTAAAATATCCGCCGGCAGCTGCAGTCTGTGCAATACCTCAAGCAGTTGTCGCTCAGTGGGGCTATGTTCGCGATGCGTTTTAAATTGGAAAGGTAACAGCAGTGCTGCCCGAACCGTTTCGGCGCCCAAGATCGGTTCTTGTCCGATGTAAGCGGTGCAGCTTCGAATGCTCTGAACAGAGCTTGGGGTTAGTGGCTGTTCCTGAAAGTAAACTGCGCCTGATTTTACCGCATGGAGTCCCAGCAGGGTTCGAAGCACGCTGCTTTTACCGGAGCCTGATTTCCCGCATAACACCGCTTTTTCGCCGGCGTGCAGCGTAAAGCTGACGTCGGAGAGCAGGGTTTTTTCGTTGGCAGTGACAGATACCTGGTCGAATCGAATGATAGGTGGCATTTGGAACTTGGTTTAGTGAATTTACCAGCAAGGATAGGGCACTACATGACTGACGTTTTGTAACAAGCAGGTTTTGTATCCGTCACCTGCCTGGTCTGTTAGGGCTTTTCTTGATCTTCGTTCCATTGTATTTGATGGAGCCGAGTATTTACAAACGATTATAAATTTCCGGACGATTACTTTATTTTGTATTGCCGCGTTGCTGTGCTATTTTTGTACTTCAGATTTTATTTTTTCCAGGGGAAGTCATGGGTGAGGTAGTTGAATTTAAACGACCCAAGCTAGCGCAACAGCATAAGGGCAATACGCTATGCCGTAGCGGTTTTCATAAATGGGAAGTTCAAAACGAAAAGCAATTTGATGTGAAACGGGGAAAGCTGATCACCGTTTATCGATGTAAACGGTGCTTGAAAATCAAATCTAAAGCGTTGTAGGGCGCGATGTACGCGCCCTGACTTTGTGCGCTAAAATTACCTCGGCAGCTCGGATGCCCCCATCAGATATTGGTCGACAGCTCTGGCCGCCTGCCTGCCTTCGCGTATCGCCCAGACAACCAGCGATTGTCCGCGTCGTCCGTCGCCTGCGGCAAACACTTTGTCGACTGAAGTCTGATATTGTCTCTCATCGGCTTTGATGTTATTGCGTTCGAGGTCAATGCCCAGTTCTTGAAGCAAACCTTCGTGCACAGGGTGAACAAAACCCGTGGCGATCAGCACCAGATCTGCAGCTAGCGTAAATGCGCTATCAGGTTTTTCGCTCATTTTCCATTGACCGCCTTCTTGCTTCCACTCCACTGCGACAGCATTCAGGTGGGTTATTTTTCCATCCTTGCCGGTAACGCTTTTGGTGTTAACACTCCAGTAACGCTGTTTGATGCCTTCATTATGTGAAGTCGTGGTCCGTAATTTATTCGGCCATAGCGGCCAGGTCAGTGCTTTGTTTTCTTTTTCGGGCGGTTGCGGCATGATTTCGAGCTGCACGACAGAGGCTGCGCCTTGGCGTAACGAGGTGCCTATGCAGTCGGAACCGGTATCGCCGCCGCCGATGACCACGACATGCTTGCCTTCCGCTGTAATTGCAACATCATCGGCTATGGTATCGCCCGCATTGCGCTTGTTTTGCTGACGCAAAAAATCCATCGCAAAATGAACGCCGTCGAAATCATTGCGTCCTGTAACGTCCAGATCGCGCGGTTTTTCGGAGCCTATGGCCAAAACTACGGCATCATATTCGTTCAGTATTTGTTGTGCGGAAATGTCGGTGCCGATATGGCTGTTGGGCCTGAATCTGACGCCCTCTGCCTGCATCTGCGAAATGCGCCTGTCGATATGCGATTTTTCCATCTTGAAATCAGGAATGCCGTAGCGCAATAAACCGCCGATGCGGTCATTTTTTTCATAGACGACGACTTCATGTCCGGTGCGCGCCAGTTGTTGTGCGCAGGCTAGGCCCGCAGGTCCTGAACCGATGACCGCTACACGTTTTCCGGTGCGTTGCTCAGGAATTTGCGGCTTTACCCAGCCCATTTCCCAACCTTTGTCGATGATTGCACACTCTATCGATTTAATGGTTACCGGCTGATCTTGCAAATTCAGCGTGCACGCCGCTTCGCAGGGAGCAGGGCAGATGCGGCCGGTAAATTCAGGAAAGTTATTGGTGCTGTGCAGGATGTCCAGCGACTGTTGCCAATTACCTTGATAAACCCCGTCATTCCAGTCGGGGATAATGTTATTGACCGGACAGCCTTGATGGCAAAAAGGAATGCCGCAATCCATGCATCGTGAACCCTGCTCGGCCAGATCGGCATCGCTGGGTGTGAGTGTGAATTCGCGATAATGCTGGATACGGTCGCTCGGCGCTGCGGTGTGGCGTTCAGTGCGCGATAGTTCCATAAACCCGGTTGGTTTACCCATTTTTAATACCTTCTACTTAGAGTGTCGCAATAATGTGCGAGTTACGTACTGTCCACGAATAGCACGAGAATTTTTATAGCTCAATAGGCTCGGCTATTATCTATCTTTTTTCGTGGACAATTTTTTGTAAGTGATTACGCAGTCGCAAAAGCTAGCTCTGCTTGTTCAGCCTTAATTTGTTTAAGCGCTGCACGGTAATCTACCGGCATGACTTTAACAAAGCGCGGTAAGAAATCCTGCCAGTTATCCAAAATATGCTGAGCTCTAGCGCTGTTGGTATACCGCTTGTGATTTTCAATTAAATGCTTCAGCCGTTGCGCGTCATGGCGGGTCATGTCCGACATCAGGTGAACGCGGCCATGGGTCTCCATGTCGCCGCCCTGATGAGCGAAGGTCTCCAGCAGATCATCTTCCTCGGGGATAGGTTCGATTTCAACCATCGCCATATTGCAACGTTTTTCAAAGTCGCCTGCTTCATCCAGCACATAAGCCACACCACCGGACATGCCTGCAGCAAAATTGCGGCCGGTTTGTCCGAGCACAATCACTACGCCGCCGGTCATGTATTCGCAGCCATGATCGCCGACGCCTTCGACGACGGTGACGGCACCTGAATTACGCACCGCAAAACGTTCACCGGCAACGCCGCTGAAATAGCATTCGCCGCTGGTCGCGCCGTATAACACGGTGTTGCCGACGATAATGTTTTCAGCCGGATTAATCGGGCAGTCCTTAGGCTGGTAGATGGCTATACGTCC
>CANNNN010000273.1 GCA_947506075.1 Methylococcaceae bacterium | reverse complement strand
GATTGGCGCGCCAAGCCTGCTGTACCCTTTGGTGGCAAATTTCGCATCATTGATTTTCCGCTATCGAACTGCATGAATTCCGGCATCCGCAAGATAGGCGTTCTAACCCAATACAAGTCGGACTCCCTGATCCGGCATATTCAGCAAGGTTGGGGCTTTTTGCGCGGCGAATTCGGCGAATATGTCGACTTGTTGCCCGCTCAACAACGGCATGATGAAAATTCCTGGTATCAGGGTACCGCCGATGCCGTTTTTCAGAATATCGACATTCTACGCAGCCGTCATCCTGAGCATATTTTGGTGCTGGCCGGCGACCATATCTATAAAATGGATTATGGCGCCATGCTTGCGGATCATGTTGAAAAAGATGCCGACTTAACGATAGGTTGTATAGAAGTCTCGCTACAAGATGCAACCGCTTTTGGCGTCATGGACGTGGATGATAATCGACGGGTTCGGGCATTTGTTGAAAAACCTGAGAACCCTCCTGTTATGCCGGGCAGAACCGATACCGCGTTGGCGTCCATGGGTATTTATATTTTTAATGCCCCTTTTCTGTATGAACAATTACTTAAAGATGCTGATACCAAATGCTCAAGCCGTGATTTCGGTAAGGATATTATTCCCGCCGTTATCGATAAATACATCGTCAATGCTTATCCTTTTTTGGATTTACAAAGCGGTGAGCAAAGCTACTGGCGTGATGTGGGTACCATCGATGCCTACTGGACTGCCAATATGGAATTGATTGGAGTTAATCCTAATTTAAATTTATACGATAAAATCTGGCCTATATGGACTTATCAGGAGCAGACGCCACCGGCCAAATTTGTCTTTGATAATGAGGAAAGACGAGGTCAGGCTGTAGACTCTATGGTTTCAGGCGGCTGTGTCATTTCAGGGGCAAAAGTCAGGCATTCGCTGTTGTTCTCGAATGTCCGCGTCAACTCATACACAACTGTGCAAGATAGCATTGTGTTGCCAGATGTTAATATCGGCCGTCATTGCCGCATTACCAAAGCAATTATAGAAAAAGGCTGTGAAATCCCGGAAGGCACCATCATAGGAGAAAATAAAGTGGATGATGAAAGCCGATTTTATATGAGTGCCGGCGGCGTCGCTTTAGTAACACCGGAAATGCTGGGACAGAAAAGGCATTATGTAAGATAAAAAGCTGCGAAATTCCGAAAGGAGTTGTCATTGATCAAAAAAATAAAAATAAGACACTATGTTAAATAAAAGCAAATTAAATTTAGTCTTATGTTGGCATATGCATCAGCCGGAATACAGGGATTTACAAACAGGTGAGTTTATGATGCCGTGGACCTATCTGCATGTTATTAAAGATTATGTTGATATGGCGGGGCATCTGGAAGCCGTACCGAAAGCCAAGGCGGTTGTGAATTTCGCGCCTATACTGCTGGAGCAAATAGAGGAATATGCCAGACAAGTCAACGGCTACTTGCATGACCGCATTTCGATTACCGATCCTTTATTGGCTGTATTGGTTAATCCCGACATACCCGCTGATCCCGAAGAACGCATGAAACTGGTCAAAGACTGTATGCGTGCAAATAGGGAGCGGCAAATAAACCGTTATCCGGCTTTCAAACGATTGGTTGAAATGGCCGATTGGCTTGAACATCATTACGATTCTTTAACCTATGTCAATTCTCAATTTATCAGCGATATTTTGGTTTGGTATCATCTGGTATGGATGGGAGAAACCGTAAAGTTAACAGATAGCCGAATAAAACGCTTAATAGAGAAAGGTTATGGCTATACTCTGCACGACAGGGTCGAAATTTTAGAGGTCATTGCCGAACAGCTGAGTGGCATTATCTGTCGATACAAGGCATTAGCAGGGAAAGGACAGATTGAACTTTCTTTTACGCCTTACGCCCATCCTATCATGCCTCTGTTGCTGGACTTGAATTCTACCCATGAAGCCATGCCAAATGCTCCTTTACCGGAGCTGGACAGCTATCCGGGCGGAGCGGAGCGCGTTTTCTGGCATCTTGAAAAAGGTATGCAAATTTTTAAACGATTTTTCGGTTTCAATCCCAAAGGATGTTGGCCCTCAGAAGGTAGTGTTTGTGCTCAGACCTTAAAAATATTAGGTGATTTTGGTTTCGACTGGACGGCAAGCGGCGGATCTGTGCTGCATAATAGCTTGAACCTCGCTGAAAATCTCAAACCGGAAGTGATTCATCATCCATTTAAGCTGCAAAAAACCAATATAGCCTGTTTTTTCCGGGATGACGGACTTTCCGATCTTATCGGTTTCGAATATTCAAAATGGCATGCCGATGATGCTGTCGGCGATTTAATCCGCCATCTGGAAAATATTGCTGCTGATGAACCCGGTGATAAAGTAGTTTCAATTATTATGGACGGCGAGAATGCTTGGGAATATTTCCCTGATAATGGCTATTACTTTCTTAGCGCCTTATATCAACGGCTGGCTAACCACCCAAGCATTGCTTTAACAACTTTTTCTGAGTGCTTGCAAAACAAGATTGAAATTAAACCGCTGACGAAAATAGTTGCAGGCAGTTGGGTTTATGGTACTTTCTCGACCTGGATAGGTGGTGCCGACAAAAATCGGGGTTGGGATATGCTGGGCGATGTTAAATGCGCATTCGACAAGGTCATTTCAGATGGCAGATTAACCGATCAGCAAGTGCAGCAAGCTGAACTTCAATTAGCTATTTGCGAAGGCTCCGACTGGTTCTGGTGGTTCGGCGATTATAATCCCGGCGAAGCGGTCAGTAACTTTGAAAAACAATTCCGCCTTAATTTGGAGAATTTATACAGACTGCTGGGCGAAGATCCGCCCGCATATCTGGCGATTTCGTTTACGCAAGGCTCCGGCGCTCCGGCTATGGGCGGCGCAATGCGGCCAGGCGTCGAACTAAACTAAATTGATAGCACCAAAGTTAGAATGCAGTGAGGAAAGAAGCTTGTCCTGAGTCTCTTCGGTTTCGCTCACAAGAGCCTTGCCGAAAGGTGCGCAGCTACAATTAATAACTAAAAACTTAATAATGGATCACTAAGTGTGAATGACATCTTAAATAAACGTCGTGCCGGCATTCTGTTGCACATTACTTCACTACCGGGTTCGGGCAATCAGGGTGATTTGGGGCAAGAAGCTTATAATTTTGTAAACTTTCTGCAAAGTGCCGGGGCTAGCGTATGGCAAGTTTTGCCTTTAGGCATGACTCATGCGGATGGCTCGCCCTATCAAAGCCTATCGGCTCATGCCGGTAATCCGGCATTAATCAATTCTGATTGGTTAGTAAAACAGGGTTGGCTACAGCGCTCTGACAAATGTGAAGATTGCCTTCTCAACTGCGCAATAAGATGTCAGATCACAAAAGCTTATTACGGTTTTCTAGAATCCGATGAAAAACAAGACAAGGATAACTTCGAGCAATTTTGCCAGTCTAAAGCCTTCTGGCTTGATGATTTCGCTTTATTTCTGGCTCTTCGAGATGAATTTAAGCAACAGTGCTGGAACCAATGGCCTGAGCTTTTCAAGGAAAGAGATGCTATAGCCATTAAAGAAGCTGTCCACAGGTTAAAAATACAAATTGAGTGCATTAAATTCGAACAATATGTGTTTTTCCGGCAATGGCTGGAACTAAAAGCCTATGCCAACCGGCATGACGTGTTTTTGTTTGGCGATATTCCTATTTTCGTGTCTTACGACAGCTCCGATGTCTGGGCTCATCGCGATGTTTTTAAG